>NZ_JAWJWL010000028.1:0-73649 GCF_034721475.1 Burkholderia alba
AGGGTCGGGAACAGCGCCGCGCGCTGGATCTGGTACTGCGCGCGGGCGGCTTCGACATTCAGCACGGAGACGCGCAGGTCGCGGTTATTTTTCAGCGCGATTTCGATGATCCGCTGCAGGTGCGGATCGACGAAGAAGTTGCGCCAGCCGATATCGGTCGCGGCCTGTCCGTTCGCGCTGCGCTGGCCGGACGTCGCGCCCGGCTGCGTCGCGTAGACGCCGTCGGACGGGAACGCGCCGGACACGGGGGCCGGGGGCCGCTGGTAGTGCGGCGCCATCGTGCAGCCGGCGGTGAAAAGCGCGAGGGCGGTCGCGGCCAGGACGGGGTGGTTCATGGTGATCCGGTCGGTTCGTGGGGCGTGCGTCAAGGCGTGGCCGCGAGGATGCGCTCGCGCTCCGAGCGCGTGACCGCGCCGTGATTCCGCGCGATGAAGGTGTAGACCGTCGGCAGCACGAACAGCGTGAACAGCGTGCCGACCAGCATGCCGGTCGACACCGTGATGCCGATCGCGAACCGGCTCGCCGCGCCCGCGCCGCTCGCGAACACGAGCGGCACGAGGCCCGCGACCATCGCGGCGGTCGTCATCAGGATCGGCCGCAGCCGCACCGCGGCCGCGTGTTCGATCGCGGCGATCCGGTCGAGCCCGTCGTGGCGCTGCAGGTCGTTGGCGAAGCTGACCATCAGGATGCCGTGCTTCGAGATCAGGCCGATCAGCGTGACGAGGCCGATCTGCGTGTAGATGTTGAGCGTCGCGTAGCCGAGATAGAGCGGGGCGAGCGCGCCGCAGATCGACAGCGGCACCGAGACGAGGATCACGAGCGGGTCGCGCAGGCTTTCGAACTGCGCGGCGAGCACCAGGAAGATCACGATCAGCGCGAAGACGAACGTGACGGTGAGGCGGTTGCCTTCCTGCACGTACTGCCGCGATTCGCCGAGCCAGTCGATCGAATAGCCTTGCGGCAGCGGCTGCGCGGCGAGGAATTCGACGGCCTGGCCCATCGTCACGCCGGCGGCCGGCACCGCCGAGAACGTGACCGCATTCATCTGGTTGAACTGATTGAGCATGCTGGCCTGGTTGCCGGTCGACACGTGCACCACGGTCGACAGCGGAATCATCGCGCCGGCGCGGGTCTTCACGTAGTAGCGGCTCAGCATCTCCGGCGACAGTCGTTCGGTGCGCGCGACCTGCGGAATCACGTCGTACGAGCGGCCCTTGTAGTTGAAGCGGTTCACGTAATTTTCGCCGACCAGCACCGCGAGGGTGTCGGCGATGTCCTTCATCGTGATGCCGAGCGCGTTGGCCTGGCTGCGGTCGACCGTCACGCTGACCGCGCGGCTGTCGAACGTCAGATCGCTGTCGACCATCGCGAACAGGCCGCTCTTCGTCGCGTCGGCCTTCAGCTTCTCCATCGCGGCGAAGAGGCGCGGATAGTCGGCCGGCGCGCGCAGCACCATCTGCACCGGCAGGCCGCCGTTCGACGCGGGCAGCGACGGCAGCAGGAACGTGAACACCTGCTCGCCGAGGATCGCGCTGCCGCCGGCCTGCACGAGCGGCAGCAGCGCGGCCGCGCTGCGCGTGCGCTTCGACCAGTCGACCAGGTTCACGCCGGCGAAGCCGAGATTGTTGCCGTTGTAGCCGTTCAGGATGAAGCTGGTGTCGGCCTCGGGCAGCGAACGGAACACCCGTTCCAGGTCCGGCGCGTAGCGCTCCATGTAGTCGAGGTTCGCGTACTTCGGCGCCTTCATCACCGCCATGATCGAGCCTTGGTCCTCCGGCGGCGCCAGCTCGCGCTTCACGCCGGAGAACAGCAGCACCATGCCGGCGAGCACCGCCACGCCGACCAGCAGCACGACCGGTCGCGATGCGAGGCTCGCGCGCAGCGCGCGCCGGTAGCTTTCCGTGAGGCGGCCGAGCACGTGCTCGATGCGCCGCGCGATCCGGCCTTCCGACAGGTTGCGGGTCAGCAGCAGCGAACTGAGCATCGGCGACAGCGTGAGCGCGATCACGCCGGACACGAACACGGCGCCCGCCAGCGTGAACGCGAACTCCTTGAACAGCGAGCCGGTGAGCCCGCCCATCAGCCCGATCGGCGCATAGACCGCGACCAGCGTGCCCGTCATCACGATCACCGGCATCACGATTTCGCGCGTGCCGATCAGCGCGGCCCGCACCGGCGGCTCGCCCGCCTCGATGTGGCGGTGGATGTTTTCGACGACGACGATCGCGTCGTCGACGACGAGGCCGATCGCGAGCACCATCGCGAGCATCGTCAGGATGTTCAGCGAGAAACCGAACATCAGCATCAGCAGCGCGGTGCCGACCAGCGACAGCGGAATCGTGACGATCGGGATCACGACGGCCCGGAACGAACCGAGGAACAGGAAGATCACCACCACGACGATCGCGACGGTTTCCACGAGCGTCGCGCGCACCTCGTCGATCGACGCGTTGATGAAGCGTGCGACGTCGAAGCCGTCGGCGATCGCGAGGCCCGCCGGCTTGTTGCGTTCCATCGCGGGCAAGAGCGCGTTGATGCCGCGCACGATGTCGAGCGGGTTGCCCGAGGGCGTCGCGTTGACCGCGATGTACACCGCGCGCTTGCCGTTCATCAACGCGCTCGCGTCGTAGTTCTGGCCGCCGATCTCGACGGACGCAACGTCTTTCAAGCGCACCACGCTGTAGCCGTTGTCGGCCGCGCGCACCACCAGGTTGCCGAATGCGGCGACATTGTCGAGATCGGTGTTCGCGGAGATGTCGGCGAGCGTCAGCGAGCCTTTCACCTGACCCGGCGCGGCCTGTACGTTGTTGGCCTTCAGCGCGGCGGCGACGTCGCCCGCCGACAGTCCGTGCGCGGCGAGCCGCCCGGCATCGAGCCACACGCGCATCGCGAGATTCTGGCCGCCGAGGACGTCGGCCGACGCGACGCCGGACACGGTCGTCACGAGCGGCTGCGCGACCCGCACCACGTAGTCGGTGATCTCCGGCACCGACAGCGTATCGCTCGCGAAGCCGAGATACATCACCGCGGTCGGCGCGTCGGTCAGCTTCGTGATGATCGAATCGTAGGCATCGGCGGGCAGCTTGTACTTCACCTCCTGGACCTTCGCCATGATCTCCGTCATCGCGCGGTCGGCGTTCGCGTTGAGCCGCAGCCGCGCCTTCACGACGCTCTTGCCCTGGGTGGTCGTCGAGCTCAGGTAGTCGACGCCGTCGGCGGTCGCGATCGACTGCGCGATCGGCGTCGTCACGAAACCCTGCATCAGCGCCTGCGACGCGCCCGGGTAACTGGTTTCGACGTTGATCGTCGCGCTCTCGAGCGTCGGGTACTGGCGGATCGGCAGCGCCATCAGCGCGCGCAGGCCGACCAGCAGGATCAGCAGGCTCACGACGAGCGAGAGCACGGGGCGGCGGATGAAGATGTCCGTCATGCCGGAGCTCGGCCGGCCGGCGCTCATTGCACGCGCTCCTGCCCGGGCGTCGACCCGAGCGCGATCTTCACCTTCGCGCCCGGCCCGAACCGCACCTGTCCGGACGTCACGACGACGTCGCCCGCGCGCAGACCGTCGACGATCGCGGTGCGGCCGCCGCGGCTCGCGCCGGTATGGACGCGCTGGATCCTGACCGCGCCGACGCCGTGCCGGTCCGGCTGCTCGACGACCGCCACGGTCTCGCCGTCCTGCGAGGTCTGCACGGCGGTGTCGGGTACGGTCAGCACGTCGGGCTGAGGCGGCAGTTCGAGCGCGATCTGCGCGTACATGCCCGGCCGCAGCAGGTGCCCGGCGTTGCCGAGCGTCGCCTGGATCGTCACGTTGCGGGTCAGGTCGCCGACCAGCGGCTCGATCGCGGTGACCCGAGCGTCGAACGTCCGGCCGGGAAACGCGTCGGTCGACACGCGCACCGCCTGGCCGGTGCGAAGCTGGCCCAGGTACTTCTGCGGCAGCGTGAAGTTCGCGTACAGCGTATCGAGATCGGTGAGCGTCGCGATCGTATCGCCCGCGTTCAGGTACTGGCCGAGATTCACCTGGCGGATGCCGATCTCGCCGGAGAAGGGCGCGCGCACCAGCTTCTGCGTGATGACGGCGTCGACCTGGCGCGCATCGGCCGACGCGGCGGCGAAGTCGAACTGGTGCTGATCGAACGTGTTGCGCGGTTCCGCGCCGGCCGGCGCGAGCGCCTGCGAGCGCGCGAGCTGCGCTTTCGCGAAGGCGGCCTTCGCCTGCAGGCTGGCGAGCCGCGCGCGTTCGGGCTCGTCGTACAGTTGGACCAGTGCCTGACCGCGCCGCACTTCGGCGCCGGGCGTGAAATGGATCGCGGTGACGCGGCCCGCGACCTCGGGCGCGAGCGTCACCTGGCGTACCGCGACCAGCGTGCCGATCGCCTCCAGCGACGCGGACTCGGCGCCCGAGCGCACGACGGATGCCGCGACGGGCAGCGCCGGCGCGGGCGGCGGCGCTTCGTTGGCGACCGCCTCGCGGCCTTGCCGCCACAGGAACAGACTGCCGAAGATCAGGGCCATCGCGGCGATGGCGAACAACAGGTGGCGCTTCATGAATTCCTCTGCTTGGGCGGCGGACGGTCAGGTCCGCGACGATGCGCTCGCGACGGCGCCGGGCGCGGTGTCGGCATGCGCACGGGGCGCGGCGGACTGCGGCGCGGGCGTGAACCACTGAACCAGCAGCATGCCGGCGAAGATCAGCAGCACGCCGGCGACGCGGCCGAGGTTGGCGGGTTTGACGGGCAGGCCCATCAGCCCGTAGTTGTCGATCAGCAGCGAGGTCAGCATCTGCCCGGCGATCACGCTGACGATGAAGGTCGTCGCGCCGAGCCTTGGCGTCAGCACCAGCGCGGACGTGATGTAGATCACGCCCGCGACGCCGCCGAACCAGATCCACACCGGCATCTGGGCGGTCTGGCCGAGCAGCGGCGCCGGCGCGCGCAGCGCGAGCAGCGCCGGGATCACGACCATCAGGCTCACCAGCAGCGAGGCGACCGTCGCCCATAGCGGATGTCCGAGCGCGCGGCCCAGCGTGGCATTGCTGCCGGCCTGGAACGGCACCAGCGCACCCGCGACCAGAGCGGCGCAAGCGAGGCTGGCGGTGGAGAGCGAAAGGGAGGTCGGCATCGGGACGTTCGTCATTCAGTGGTTGTGTTCGAGACGATTTTCTTCTATTAATAATCTGAATGGAAATTCGTATTAAACATCTTCATTATTCGGATCATGAATCGTTTAAAGCGTATCGACCTCAATTTGCTGGTGACCCTCCACGCGCTGATGACCGAGAAACACATCTCGCGCACCGCCATCCGGCTTCACAAGAGCCAGCCCGCGATCAGCCATGCGCTGGCCCATCTGCGCGAGATCTTCGACGATCCGCTGCTGGTCCGGCGCGGCGGCGGGCTGGAACTGACGGCGCGCGCGAGCGAGCTGATGCAGCCGCTCGCGGATGCGCTCGACCAGCTGGGCGCGCTGCTCGAGCCGCCCGATTTCGATCCGTCGCAGGCACAGCGGGTGTTCCGGCTCGCGATGTCGGACTACGGCGCGCGGATCGTGCTGCCGAAGCTGGTGCGGATGCTGCGCGCGACCGCGCCGGGCATCGAGGTGGTCGTCAATCAAGCCACCCGCGAAGCGATGCGGATGCAGGTGATGGACGGCGAGATCGATCTCGCGCTCGGCGTGTTTCCGTCGCCGCCGGCGGAGCTGCATACCCAGGCGCTGTTCGTCGAGTCGTTCGCGTGTCTGGCCGACGCGGCGAGCATGCCGGCCTCCGGCGTGCTGGATCTGGAGGCGTGGCTCTCGCGTCCGCACGCGCTCGTCGCGATGCGCGACGGCATGGACAACGAGATCGACCGCGCGCTCGCGCAACTGAAGCGCGAGCGCCGCATCGCGGTGATCCTGCCGCACTGGGGCGTCTCGAACGAGCTGATCGCCGATACCGACCTGGTGCTGACGGTCGCGCGCCGCAATCTCGACAAGGTGCTCGACGACACGCGGCTGTGCGTATTCGAGCCGCCTTTTCCGGTCGAATCCTTCGAGTTCCAGCAGGTGTGGCACCAGCGGCGGCAGGGCGATCCGGCGCATATCTGGCTGCGTCAGGTCATCGCGCGCGTGGTGCGCGATCGTTGAATCCGGATGCGGCGCGGGCGGGTTATTGGCGAGCCGCATCACGGACATCGGATTCCCGAATATGACCTTTTCATGGCGAGTAATGAATTCGCAAGGTGAATGGGCTCGATTCGTAGAACGAATTCCTCGATGACGGGCCTTTCATATAGAATCCACCACATTAAAAATATTTTCATTGAATAACGGCAGGTTTTGGTTCGATGGAAACGAAAACATTCGTGGCGTTAATACAGCTTCATGAATAAATTCGCCATTGAGTTGCATGAACGGTAATAAATGAAGTCAATCCGAGGGCGAGCGCGACCGCGCGAATTCGTCAAAGCAATACATTTTTAAGATATTCAAGGATCCCGAATGAGCACGATATCTCGATACGATTCCATTGGCGGACTGTTCGAGGATTTCACCCATACCGCGGCACAGCGAGCCATCGAGGTGCGCACCATTTTCCACATGCTCGGCGATGTCGCCGGCCAGTCGGTGCTGGATCTCGCCTGCGGCTTCGGCTTTTTCGGCAGGGAAATCCATCGGCGCGGCGCGGCGAGCGTGGTCGGCGTGGATATTTCCGAGAAAATGATCGATCTGGCCCGGCAGGAATCGCTTAAATACGGCGATCCGCTGGCGTTTCACGTCGGCAACGTCGCGGAGATGGGCACGCTCGGGCAATTCGATCTGGTGAATGCCGCGTGGCTGTTCAATTACGCGGAATCCCCCGAGGAATTGGGGAAAATGTTCAAGGCGGTCAAGGCCAACCTGAAACCGGGCGGCAAACTGGTCGCTTATACGGTCGATCCGGATTTTTCGCTGAAGAAAGGGAATTTCGATCGGTACGGCGTGAATGTGCGCACCGAGCAGGCATGGCGCAACGGGTTTCGCCATGAAGCGGAGTTCGTTACCGATCCGCCCAGCCCGTTCGTTTTTTATCGGTGGAGCCGCGCCGATTACGAATCGGCGATTGCCGATGCCGGTTTCCGGCAATTCCAGTGGCAAAAGCCGTTGCTGGATCAGGACGATATCGCCACGTACCCGGAAGGTTTCTGGAACATATTCCAGATCAATTGCCTGCAAACCGGCTTGATCTGCAAGTCCTGATAAATCAATAGGCGGGATTCACCGCCGATTTCACCAAGAATCCGCGAATGTCGGCGCGGCGCAACGTTCTGGTTGCGCGGCGGCCGGCGTGCGCCTATCCCCCGACCATGAGGTCCAACGTATGAACAAATCCGACGATGAACGCGGTCCGGCTATCCGCACCCGGGTGAAAGTGCCGATCCGGCCGCGCGCGAGCGCCGAGACCTACGAGCCGGAGATGGTGACCTTCACCGGCCTGTGCGACGGCGCCGAGCATATCGCGCTGGTGTTCGGCCCGGCGACCGATGCGCCGCTCGTGCGCGTGCATTCCGAATGCCTGACGGGCGACGTGTTCGGCTCCGCGCGCTGCGACTGCGGCGAACAACTCGACGAATCGGTGGGGCTGTTCGGCGGACAGGGCGGCATCCTGCTGTATCTGCGCCAGGAAGGGCGGGGCATCGGGCTCTACAACAAGCTCGAAGCGTACCGCCTGCAGATCTCGCAGGGGCTCGACACGTTCGCCGCGAACCGCGCGCTGAATTTCCCCGACGACCTGCGCGATTTCCGGGTGGCGGCGCAGATGCTGCAGTCGCTCGGCGTGCGCGAGATCTCGCTCGTCACCAACAACCCCGACAAGGTCGCACAGATCACCCGGCACGGCATCCACGTCAAACGCGTGGTGTCGACGGGCGTATTCGCGAACAACGTCAATCGCAGCTACCTGCATGCGAAGGTGAGCCAGCACCGGCATGCGATCAACCTGAGCGGAGATTTTCAACAATGATGACCCACCGCAGCCCGATCAGCGGCATCGCCGCGCATCGCGATCAATACGTGTTGACCGCCGGCTACGACAACCAGGTGATCCTGTGGGACGCGAAGACCCAGCAGCCGATCGCGCGCGCGATGCACGACCACCTGGCGAACCAGGGCGCGTTCTCGCCGGACGGCGCGTACGTCGTCACGTCGTCGTCCGACTACACCGCGCGCCTCTGGACCGTGCCGAATCTGCGTCTCGTCGCGGTGTTCGCCGATCAGGAGGACGACGTCGAGATGAGCGTGTTCCACCCGGTGAAGCCGCTCGTCGCGACCGCGTCGCGGGATCACCGCGTGCGCGTCTACGATTTCAGCGGCAGGCTGCTGCACACGTTCGCGGGGCACACGGCGGACGTGATCTCGGTCGAATGGATGCGCGGCGCCGACGAGCTGGTGTCGTCGAGCGACGACGGCACGATCAAGCGCTGGTCGCTCGCGACCGGCGGCCTGATCGGCGATGTCGACCTGGACGGCATCGAGACCGACACCATCGTGATCGCGCCGGACGGGCGCATCTTCGCGGGCAACGACGAGGGCGAGATCATCGTGATCGACGGCGAGACCCGCCGCACGCTGCAGGCGCACGACGCCGGCGTGAAGCGGCTGGTGCTCGACGGCGAGCGCGGGCTGCTGGTCTCGCTTTCCTACGATCGCACGATGCGGCTGTGGCAGGTCGGCAAGGGGCTGCCCGAGTCGATCGGCGTCGCGCAGCTGCCGCCGGAAATCTGGCCGCGTTCCTGCTCGTTCGAAGGCGACGACCATCTGGTGTTCTCGACGTTCCATGCGGCGTACCGGCGCTACGACTGGAAGCGCTCGCGCTGGGACGAGGCGGAACTCGCGCCGACCCTGGGCGCCAACGCGGTGCTGCCGCTGGACGGCAAGGTCTGGACCGTGGGCGACGCGGGCGTCGTGCGGGTCGACGGCCAGGAGCACGCGCGCACCGGCAGCCTCTGCAATTTCCTGACCGCCGCGGGCGATCTGATCCTGACGGGCGGCCAGCTCGGCAAGGTCTTCGATGCGCGCACCGGCCGCGAGCTGTACCAGCACCGTTCGCCGCTCAACTGCGGCGTGTCGTTCGAGCGCGACGGCGTGGTCCACGCGGTGATCGGCGCGTACACCGGCGAGGGCATCGTGCTGCGGATCGACGGGGGCCGGGTGACGCACGTCGCCGACCTGCCGCTGCATCCGAACGCGGTCAAGGGCATCGCGCGCTCCGGCGACCTGCTGTTCTCGGTCGCGGCGGACGCATCGGCCACCTGGACGCGCTGCTCGACGCTCGAGATCGTCGCCACGCTGCCCGGCGCGCACGACAAGATCGCGAACGGCTGCGCGGGGCTCGTCGACGGCTATGTCGCGTCGATCAGCCGCGACCTGAAGCTGCGCATCTGGTCGCCGGACCAGCAGGCCGAGGTGATCGCCACGCCGCACACGCATTCGATCAAATGCGTGTCCGCCAGCGACGACGGCCGCCATGTCGCGACCGGCAGCTATAACGGGCGCGTGGCGGTCTACGACCGGCGCGACGGCGTCTGGCGCACCGACGTGCGGGTGACCACCGCCGGCGTGTCGTCGCTGTGCTACGACCCGCGCGCGCAGGTGTTCCTCGCGAGTTCCTACGACGGCAACGTCTACCGGATTCCGCTGCAGTCCCGCTGAGCCCCGCCGGATGCCGCCGTTGCGCGGCATCCGCGGCGAACGTTTTTTTGATCCGGCGCGCGACGCTGCGTCGCGCGCCTTTCGACGACATGACCTTGCTATCCATCATGATGCCCACGCTGGCCGACAATCCGAACCGCCTGAGCGACCGCGAAGCGATGGGACTGCCCGCGACCTTTGTCGCGCGCACGCCCGCCGCGCTGCTGGCCGGCCACGAAGACCTGCTGCGGGCCGATCCGCCGCAACTGATCGCCGCCGCCGAGAATCCCGCGCTGCCGTTCGCGCGCCGCCACGCGGCGGGTGCGCTGCTCGGCCTGCTCGGCGATGCGCGGATCCGCCCGCTCGATCCGCTGATGTGCGAGATTCCGGCCGCGAGCGCGCAGCTCGGTCTCGCTCTCGGCGAAGTCGGGCGGGTGGTGGGCGAGTGGTCGCGGGTCGGCGTGATCGAGCCGTGGATCGCCAAGGAGTGCCCGTCGTATACGGTCGAACTCGCGCCGTATGCGTTGATGCGCTATCCGGTCACGAATCTCGAATACCGGATGTTCCTCGAACAGACCGGCGCGACCTGGCTGCCGACCTCGTGGGCGTTCGGCGCGTATCCGGCGGAGCGCGCGAATCATCCGGTGTGGTCGGTGCCCGCCGAGGCGGCCGACCGCTATGCGCAGTGGCTGGCCGAGTCGACCGGGCGCCGCTTCCGGCTGCCGAGCGAGGCTGAATGGGAGTACGCGGCGGCAGGCAGCGCGGGCCGCGAGTATCCGTGGGGCGACGCGTTCGATCCGAGCGCGGCCAACACCGCCGAGGCCGGCCCGCTGACCACGACGCCGGTGGGCATTTTCCCGGGCGGGCGCAGCGTGTTCGGACTCGACGACATGGGCGGCAACGTCGAGGAATACGTGGCCGACGATTACCGGCCCTATCCGGGCGGCGCGCCGATCGACGACGATCTGCTGCTGACCCAGGGCGCGTACCGGGTCGCGCGCGGCGGCAGCTTCACGCGCTTCGGCGATCTGGCGCGCTGCGCGCGCCGGCACGGCCGCTATCAGCGCGACATCTATGCGATGGGCTTTCGCGTCGCGGAGTCGCTGTCGTGAGCGGCGCGCCGCGCAGGGCGGCGAACGACGGCGCGCGGCGGGACGACGCGCCGGACGAGCGCGATCGCGCGTGGATGGCGCGCGCGCTCGCGCTCGCGGCGCGCGGCATGTACACGACCACGCCGAATCCGCGCGTCGGCTGCGTGATCGTCAAGGAGGGCGAACTGATCGGGGAAGGCTTCACGCAGCCGGCCGGCCACGATCACGCCGAGGTGCGGGCGATCAAGGACGCGCGCTCGCGCGGCCACGACGTGAGCGGCGCAACCGCCTACGTGACGCTCGAGCCGTGCAGCCATTTCGGCCGCACGCCGCCGTGCGCGCGCGGGCTGATCGACGCGCGGCTGGGCCGGGTCGTCGCGGCGATGGAGGATCCCAATCCGCAGGTGTCGGGGCGCGGCATCGCGATGCTGCGCGATGCGGGTATCGAGGTGTCGTGCGGCTTGCTCGCGCACGAGGCGGCGGAACTGAACGTCGGGTTCGTGTCGCGGATGACGCGCGGCCGGCCGTGGGTGCGCATGAAGATGGCAATGTCGCTCGACGGGCGCACCGCGCTGCCGACCGGCGAAAGCCAATGGCTGACGAGCGCCGCGGCCCGCGCCGACGGGCATGCATGGCGCGCCCGCGCCTGCGCGATCCTGACGGGGATCGGCACCGTGCGCGACGACGATCCTCGACTGACCGTGCGCGGCATCGATACGCCGCGCCAGCCGCTGAAGGTGCTGGTCGACAGCCGGGTCGGGCTGTCGTCCGGCGCGCGGCTGCTCGATGGCGCGCCGCCGATGCTGATCTGCGCGGCGCTCGACGCGGCGGGCGAGGCGCGCGCGGCCGCGTTGCGCGCGCGCGGCGTGGACATCGTGCCGCTGGCCGACCCGCGCGGCCAGGTCGACCTGCCGGCGCTCCTCGCGATGCTGGGCGAGCGCGGCATCAACGAACTGCATGTCGAGGCGGGGCGCACGCTGGGCGGGGCGCTGCTGCGAGAGCACTGCGTCGACGAACTGCTCGCCTACGTCGCGCCCAGCCTGCTCGGCGACGACGCGGCGGCGATGTTCGGGCTCGCCGCGCCCGCGACGCTCGACGGCCGGACCCGGCTCGCGTTCCATGACGTCGAGCGCATCGGCCCGGACCTGCGGATCCTCGCACGGCTGACCGCGCCCGCGTGACGGACGCGCATCACCGCGGATTCGTGGTACTGGTCGCGATGGCCGATTGCAAGCGGGCATAGCGCGGCTTCGGGGCGCCGCTCGCGTTGAGCAATCCGAACGTGGTGTTCTTGTAGTCGTAGAGTTCGTACCACGCGAAGCCGATCACGTTGTAGGCCGCCTTCGCGGCCACCATCTCGGGCACCGTCTTCGCGATATAGGCGGCTGCCTGCGCATCGGTGTTGTCGGTATCGACACCCAGTTCGGTGAACACGATCGGCAGGTTGTAGGACGCCTTGAGCCGCGCCAGCACGTTGTAGGTGCCGCCGGTCTTGGCGAACGCGTTCTCGAAATCGCCCCCGTTCGAATACCAGTGCCACTGAATCGCATCGGGCGTGATTTTCGGGTGTCCGGTCGAGCCGTCCGGCTGCGTGCCCGTCATCAGCGCGTCGAGAAAGCCGAAATTGAGCCAGCCGGTGGACGCGTTCGCGATCAGCATCGTCTTGCGCTGCGTGTCTACCGAGCGCCAGCCGTCGAGCGCGCCGCGCAAGGCACCGCGGTAGATCGGAAAGGTCGAGTTGTCGAAATCCGACGGATTCAGGCCGTCGCCCTTGATCGGCGCGTTGTGCGGATCGCTGTCGTACTCGTTGCCGAATTCCACGAGGGGGATGCCCGCGAGTTTTTGCGCGGCATAGACGGATAGCGTGTACGCATACGCGTAGGCGCTGGCCTCGGTCGGCGCTTGTCCTTTCAACGACGGATCGTCCCACGGATAGGCCTCGATCATCGGCAGCACCGTGACTTTCGAGCCGAGGCCGGGGATGACGGTGTTGACCAGCATGTCGATATGCGCGGGCAGGTACACGTCCTGCCGGTAGAGTCCGGCGCCGAGCTGGGTGATCGATGCGGCTTGCGTCGCGAACGGGGTGGATGCGTAGATGCCGCCCTGCACGTAGTGGCCGTTCACGCCGAAGAACGGCAGGGTCGAGGTGATGGGGTTAGGTGTCGGCGTCGGCGTCGGGGTGGGGGTTGGCGTCGGTGTGGGGGTAGGTGTCGGCGTGGGTGTGGGTGTCGGTGTGGGTGTCGGCGTGGGTGTCGGCGTCGGCGTGGGTGTCGGCGACGAAGGGCCGGACGAATGACCCGGAACAGGAACGAGCGTCGGCGTGGAGGCGGGCGATGCGACGGCCGGGCCGGCACCGCCTCCATCTCCTCCGCCGCATGCGGCGAGGAGGCTCGCCAGCAGCACCGTGCCCACGGTCGAACGCAGGGCCGCGGCACGCGCGCCCATCAAGTCGGCCAAATGCTCCATTGATCAAATCCTATCTTGAAAAAGGAGCACATTCTATGTGACTTTTCATTAGGATTTCTATCATTTCAGACAAAATCATCGACCCGCCCGCGCTTTGATGCGCGATCGCGTGTTATCCGCGGTTTCGGGTCGAGGATTCGATCAGGGCCGGAGGCAATGCGCGAGCGCCGCTGCGGCCCGCTCCAGTGCCATTCGTCTCGATGCGTTCAATTGCGCGACACGCCGGCCACGGTCTTTTTCGTCAACGCGAGCGCCTGTCCCGCCGTCGCGGCCCACACCTTTCTGCCGAGCGACGCGTGCTGTCCGGTCAAGCCGAGCAATCGCGCGCGCCACGCCGGATCGGCGCCTTGCGCGGACGTGTCCGTGTCGGCGTTGAACACGTGCCCCGCCACGCTCGCGCCGACGCTCGCCAGCCGCTGCAGCGCGGCTTCGAGTTCCGACGCGCGGGTCAGGCCGGCGCGCGATACCAGCAGGATCATGTCGCACGCCTCCGAGGCGATGCTGAGCGTGTCGCTATAGGGGAGCACGGGCGGCGCGTCGACGATCACGTAATCGTAGCGCGCGCGCAGCGTCGCCAGCAGTTCGCGGAAGGCGGGCTGGTCGAACAGTTCGCCCGGGTTGACCCCGTCCGCCGTACCCGGCCCGAGGATCGACAGCCGGCTCTTGTCGAGCGGCGCAATGGCCGCGTCGAGCGGCACGGCGCCGGCCAGCACGTCCGCGAGACCGGTCGATTCGCGCGCCGTCGCCGTCGCGCCGTCGCGCAGGTTGGCGTCGACCAGCAGCACGCGCGCGTTCACCTCGGCCAGCAGATAGGCCAGGTTCGACGCCATGAAGCTGCAGCCGACGTTCGCGGTCGGCCCGGTGAACAGCAGGACCTTGCCGGCGCCGCCTCGGCGGCGCTTCGAGAATGCGGCTTTCAGGCTGGTGCGCAGCGCGCGCAGCGATTCGATGCTCGGATCGCGCGGCAGGCTGGCGGCGAGCAGATGGTCCGGCAGGCGTGGCCCGGTGTACCGGGCGCGGCGCTGGTCGCGCAGCGCGGGCGAGGCCGCGACGACGGCCACGCAAGGACGATCGGACAGCGCGGCGAGCGCGAGCGGCGAGTACAACTCGCGGCGATAGCGGGCCAGCAGATGCGTGAGGACGAGCGCGACGAACAGCCCGCCCAGCATCGCGCCGAGCACCACGAGGCCGCGCCGCGGCCAGGTCGGACGGTACGGCGCGGCCGCCCAGTCGACGACGCTGACGCCCGGCGCGGTGCTGGCCACTGCGATGTCCAGCTGCTGCGAATTGGTCAGCACGCTCGTATAGAGCTGCGTGGCGACCGCCACGTCGCGCGACAGGCGGACGTATTCGCGCTGCGCGGTGGGCAGCTTGCCGGCCGCCGCCGTGGTGTCGCGAATCTCGCCCTTCACCAGGTTCAGCTGCGACATCACCGTCTGGTATTCGCGGCTCGCCGGCAGAAAGCGTTCCTTGACGGTGTCGAGCGCGAGCTGCAGCACCGTCTGGTGTTCGGCGAGGGTGTTGAGGCGCGCGATCAGCGCCGCGCCCTGCTGGTCGACGTCGATCGTGCCGGTCGCGGTGCGGTAGCGGTTGAGCGCGTCCTCGGCCTTCTGCAGATCCTTCTTCAGGCCGGGCAGACGGGCGTGCAGCGAATCGAGATTGCGGCGCGCCTTGTCGGTGCGGAACGCGAGGTCGCGCCGCAGATAGATGGCGACGATCGCGTTGACCATCTGCTCGGCATGCCGGGCGGTGTCGGACTGGTAGCTGAGCCGCATCATCGACGGCGCCTCGAGCGTCGAGTCGCGGTTCGTCACCACGGTTTTCAGGCGCTTCGACACGTCGTCGTAGGCCAGCTGCTCCGGCTCCTTGCGCACCGAGAACGCGATGCCGGGCCGTGCCCGCAGCGTGTCGACGCGGATCTCGCCGGCCTGCTCCGCGCCGGCCAGGTTCATGCGGAACGGCACTGTCTCGCCCAGCGCGCCCTGCGCGAGCGGATGCCCCGCCTTGTCCCGCAGCGTCCATCGCCCGCCGTCTTCGGCGACGATCCTGAACGGTTCGCCGAGCGCGTCGTCGGGGATCGAGAACACCCCGAGCTTCAGCGCCTCGCCGCCCCATGCATAGCTGCTCAGGCCGAGCAGCGGCGCGGCGAGCGTGTCGTCGTTGGCGCGCCGCGAGGCAAGCAGGCGGCCGATCAGCGGGAAATGGCTTTCGGTTCGGATGTCGTAGCCGGCGCCGGTCTGCTCGATCGCCTCGAGGACGATCGAGCGGGACGTCAGGATCTCGCTTTCGTCGTTCGCGGAAGGGCCGGTCGAGATCGTGCCCGACACGTCCGACAGCGCGCTGATCGCCGCGCCGGGCTTGGTCTGGATGCGCAGCAGCGCCTCGGCGCGGTACTGCGGCGTCGCGGCCAGCGCGTAGATCGTGCCGATCAGCGTGAACGCGGCGACGATCGTCGCGATCCACCATCGATACCGGACCGTGCTCCACCACAGGCTCGACAGCCCGTCGTCCTGCTGCGCCGGCTGGGTCGCCGGCATCCGTTGCGCATTCAGATTCATTTCCAGTCCTGCCCTGTGCGGCAATCATGACGACCGCCGCGATGTTTCAAATGTAGGTATGTCGGCCGGGCGCGCGGCGCTAGCCGTCCGGCCCGATGTAGAGCGGTCCCTGATCCTCGCGCAACGTCACGAGGCCGTTGTGCGCGGCGCGCGGCGCGCCGTACAGGTCGGTCGCGGTCGCTTCGGCGGGCGGCAGGCGCGACAGGTCCACGGTGACGGCGTTGCCCGGGCCGTAGCACCAGACCGCATAGCGGGTCGCCGCGCCGTCGCTCAGCTTCAGCACGATGTAGCGGCCGGTCGGATCCATCCGATAGGCGGCATGGGCGGCGTGCGCGGTGAACGCGAACAGCCGTTTCACCGCGACATACGCGGGCAGCGGCTCGCCCTGCGCATTCAGCAGGCCGAAGTTGTGTTCCATGTTCTTCGGGTCGGGGCCGTCGTCGCGGATGTCGTAGTACGCGCTCAGTCCGATTTGCGCGATCCAGTCGACCAGCAGCCGGCGCGCCGCGTAGTTGGCCTGCCGGGCCCGCGCGCGCGGCGCGTGGCCGTCGGCGAGATCGGCGACGTACGCGTAGCCGACGCTCGGATACGACCATTCGGTCGCCCAGATCTCCGGCACTCGTCGATAGGCCGACAGGTCGCGGCGGAGCACGCGGTAGTCGTCCAGCGCCGTCTCGGGATTGCCTTGCCGGTACGGATGCACGCTGACCGCGTCCGGCGCGGACTGTGCGCCGGCGCCGATGTCGCCCACCGCGCGGATGAACGATCGATCGATCTGCTGGACGCCGCCCGTCGCGACCTGGGCGGCGGGATTGGCCTGTCTGACCGCCTGCACGGCGGTTTTCAGCAGGTTCCGGTAGCCGGCGGCGGACGGCGCGGCAAGCCAGTAGGTCGGGTGATTCTGCTCGTTCCAGACTTCGAAGCGCACCGCGTCGTGCCGGTAGCGCAGCGCCGACTGGTACGCATACGCGCGGAAGGCCGCCAGTTGCGCGGGGGTGGTGGGCGGCTGTTTGGGACTGTGCCGCGGATGCTGGTAGCCGAGGATGAACAGCGCGCCGAGCCCGCGCTCGGCGAGGTTCGCGACGAGCGCGTCGTACTTCGAGAAATCCCAGCCGCCCGGCGTCTCGACCGCTTCCCAGAACAGGTCGGTGCGGACGAACGAGAAGCCCGCGTCGCGCACCGCGTCGAGCAGGCCCGGCTCGTCGATGTCGTGGATCGCGATGCCGGTATTGGCGCGGGAGGCGGCAAAGCGCGGCAGCTCGACATAGGACGCCGCCGCACCGGGAACGACCACGACGGCCGCCGCGTGCGCCGCGCCGGACGCGACGAGCGCCGCGCTCGCGAGCGCGGCCGCGAGCCGCAGGCGGCAGCGGACGGTTCGGCGGACGAGGGAGCGGGTGTGGTGGCGCATCGCGAATCCGGAGTCAGCGCCAGAGCGGTGCGATGCGGGGCGCGGCCGGCACGGGGCAGACCGCGCGATTCGCGTCGGCTTGCGCCGGGCCGAGCGTGAGTATGCGCAGCGTGATGCCGAAGAACAGCAGGCAGCCGAGCGTTTCGTAGATGTCGGTGGTGATGCCGCTCAACAGCAGGAACGACAGCATCAGCCATGCGCGCACGTCGGCCGCACGGCTCGCGAGCACGTAGTGGGCGAAGGCGAACAAGGACATCGCGGTGCCGATCACGCCGAACGTGGCGATCATGTGGAGGGCGGCATTGTCCGACCAGCCGACGTTGAAGCCGAAGTCGCCGACGTAATACGCGGTGGCCGAGCCGAAGCCGCCCGGCCCGATGCCGAACCAGATCAGGTGTTCGTGCAGCAGCCCTTCGAGCAGTTGGGGCCAGGTGTTGATGAAGCGGTCCTGCATCGATGCCAACAGCGTGGAATCGGTCATCCCGGCGTTGGTCGACAGCGACGCGACCCAGCCCGCGAACGGCAGCACGACAATCAGCATGGTGATCCACGCGCAGGCGCGCTTGAGCGCGGGCGGGCGCAGCAGGTAATGGAAGCCGACGACGATCGCGAGCGCGATGAGCGTCGTCTTGTTGGTGGTGTCCCAGATCCCGATCGCCGAGACCGTCAGCAGGGCGGCGATCACGAGCGGGGCGCGCAGCCGGGGCAGCAGCCAGACCGCCAGCATGCCGATCATCAGTCCGGTCGTGGCGCTGCTGCGACCGAATCCGGCCAGCCGCGTCGCGGTGCCGACGTAGGTGTTGACGGCGATCTCCACGCTCACGCCGTTGACGTCGACGCTGCCGCCGGCCCACGGCATGCGGGTAAAGGTATTGATGATCACGCCGGCATTGCACAGCGCCGCGATGACGATGAATGCCTTCAGCATGCGCGGAGATTCGAGCGCTTCGAGCGCTTCCGGCGGCGTGAGCATCGCGAACAGCAGTGGCGACACGGTCCAGATCCAGAACCCGGTCGCGGCGAGTCCGACGCCGTTGCCAAGCGCCACGCAGGTCTGCGCGGCGATGTAGCAGGCGACGATCAGGCTCGTGGGCCGGGGGCGTTGCAGTAGCGCGACGGCGACGCAGCCCACCATCATCACCTTCGGCAGATAGCTGAGCGGCGCGATACCCGCGACCGACAGGTAATACCGGATCCCGCCGGACAGGACTTCGCTTGCCGCGGCGATCACGAATGTCGCGGCCCAAAACCGGTGGAAGGGTCGTATCCCGCTCATGATGACGATCTGGCCTGCCGATTGACTGGAGTCGATTCGAGTGATGGGAGCGCTCGGCGAAAGGCGGCGGGCCCGGTTCCGGACGCTCCGCTGTTGACCTGCGGGGCATCCCGGTCGGGAGCATAGCCGTACCGATTGAGGGAGAAAGTACGATAACCCACCGTAGACGGTGGAAATGACAGTGTTTGACCCCGTGTTGGCCGCGCGGGCAGCGCGCGGCGCGACGGGGGCCCTCGACGGGCGATCCGGGTCAGCCGGGCCGCGCGTCGTCGCGATAGCGCGCCGGCGTGGCGCCGAGCTGCCGCCGGAACATCGCGATGAAGGCGCTGACGTTGTCGTAGCCGAGGTCGAGCGCGATCCGCGTGACCGGCAGGCCGGCGGCCAGCATCTCCAGCGCGCGCAGCAGGCGCGCGCGCTGCCGCCACGCGGTGAAGCTGAAACCGGTCTCGGCGACGAAGCGGCGGGTCAGCGTGCGCGGCGCGATCGCCGCCCACTGCGCCCACGCATCGAGCGTGCGGTTGTCGGCGGGATGGTCGGCGAGCGCCCGGGCGATGCGTCGCAGCCGGGGATCGTGCGGCAGCGGCAGGCCGAGCGGCTCGCGCGGGGCGGCGGCGATCTCGTCGAGAATCACGGCGGCGACGCGGTCCTGCGCCGCGTCGAGCGTACCGCCGGGCCAGCTCGCCGCCCGCTCGACGGCGGCGCGCAGCAGCGCCGGCATCGCCAGCGCGCAGGGTTCGGCCGGCAGCGCGGCGCACGCGCCGGGCGTCACGTACACCGCCCACCCGGAGAACGGCCCGTGCGAGCGCATCGAGTGCGGGACGTCCGGGGGAATCCACACCGCATGGGTGGCGGGCACCACCCATTCGCCGCATGCCGCGCCGATCGACAGCAGCCCCGCGAGCGCGCCGAACAGCTGCCCCCGCGCATGGCGGTGCGCCCGGGTCACGCGGATGTCTGGGCCGGCGATCCGCACCGCATGAACGACGGGACCGTCGCGGGACTGGCTGCGGGCAGGGAGGATGAGCGGGGTCGTCATGGCGCGAGTGGCGTATCGAATGGCATTTATAACGCAGTAAGGCCATGCGCGGCAATCTATCGTGGAGGCCTCGCTACCCAGGAGTCCATGATGAAAGCCGAAACAATGCTGCCCGACGGGCAAGACCGGACGACGATCGGCGGCGTGCCGATCCGCAAGGGGACTGTCGGCGCGTTCCTCGTCAACGCCCGCGCATGGTGCGATCCGTCGAGCGGCGCCGCCGCGCGCGCGGCGGCGCAACGGGATATCGCCGATGCCCTGCCGGCGCTGCGCGCGCTCGGCCTGTTCGACGTGATGGAGATCCGCGATCCGGCGCTCGCGGCGTTCGTCGCCGCGCGGTGCGGGGGCTAGCGGCGGCTCAACGCGCGTCCCCATGAAAAAGCGCCGATGGCCGTGGCGGCCGTCGGCGCGTATTCCAGGCGTGCAGCGGAGCTTCAGTTCGACTTTTCGTCGGTGAGGGTTTTCAGGAACGCGATGATGTCCTTCATGTCCTGCGGCGTCATCGCCGGCGCGTCGCCGAACTTGCGGTCGAACGGCGCGTCCGTCACGTCGACGTTCGCCTGGTACTTCGCCGGGATGTCGTCGTACTTGGCGATCTTGCCGTCCGGCCCGCGCGGGTAGAACTTGCCCGGATCGGTATTGCGCGCGTTGTAGAAATCCATCACCTGATCGAGCGTGTGATACACGCCGTTGTGGAAGAACACGTGGCGCGTCGCCGAGTTGCGCAGCGTCGGCGTGAGGAACATCGCGCAGTACTGCGTCTGGTCCTTCAGATCCTCCCGGAACGGGCCGCACACGCCGAGATCGTAGAAATCGGGGTTGTGATTCTGCGCGAGCGCGCGATTGCGCGGCAGGCCGAGCGCTTCGTACTGGTAGTCGGTGAACATCGGCGGCAGGCCGTCCGCGCCGGGCTTGGACAGATGGCAGCCCGCGCAGTTGGCCTTGTTCGGATCGTTGAAGAGCCGCAGTCCGTGCAGCTCCGCCTGCGTGAGCCGCGCCTTGCCTTCCAGCCAGCGATCGTACTTGCTGGCGTACGGATGGAACGACGGATCCTCGACCTGGTAGCGCGCGATCGCGAACATCGCTTCGGAAACGGCGAGCCGCGCATCGCCGAAGATGCGCGCGCCGAACAGCTGCGTGAACTGCCGCGCGTACGGGGCCTGCGCGAGCTTCTGCGCGACGCTGTCGATGCTGGTGTTCGCCATTTCGACCGGATTGAGCAGCGGACCGAACGCCTGCTGCTGCAGCGTGTCCGCGCGGCCGTCCCAGAACATCCCGCCCTGCGGCACCATCTGCGGCGCGGCGGCGACGCCCGCGGTCTTCTGCGCCTTCACGACGTCGGCGGACGAAGCGGCGGTCTGCGCGACGCTCGCGGCATCGTCGTTCTCCGACGTATCGGGGCCGATCGTGAAGTTCGGCTGCCGGTACAGGTACATCAGCGACGGCGGCGGGCGGTAGCCCTGCAATCCCATCGCCTTGCCGCCGAGCTGCACGTCGAGATCGTTCGGCGGCCCGTACGCGTGGTCCGGGCTGTGGCACGACGCGCACGACTGGCGGCCCGACGCGGACAGCGCCGGATCGAAGAACAGCGCCTTGCCGAGCTGCGCGACGGCGCTCAGCGGCGCGGCGGCGGGGCGCTGCAGCACGACCGGATGCGGATTCGCGCCGGTCAGGTTCTCGACCAGCTCGCCGACGGCCTTCGGCGTATCGGCGGGAAACGCGACGGCGAACGCGGCGAAGCCCAGCGCGCCGGCGGCGATCAGCCACGCGGCGATGCGCAGCGGGCGGCGCGGGCGCGGCGTGGGGGCGCCGGGCTGCGCGGCGGGAGACGGGGAAGTCGTGGGCGTAGCGGAAAACTCGGTCATGCGGAGGCGGTCTCGTGCTTGGATTCGTGCTGGCGTCGCGGCGCGCCAGATAGGCAAAAGGCCGGCGCTCTGCGCGCCGGCCGGTTTCGGGTTAGGCCCGGATTCAGATCGACGGCGGCGTGCTCACTTGCGTGCCGAGCGTCGGATCCAGGTACAGCGTGGTCGTGTTCGCGCTGCCGCTGAAGTTGAACAGATCGCGGATATCGCCGGCGCTGGCGTCGAACGAGCCGCCGCCGAGACGCGCGCTGTTCAGCCAGTTGTCCTCGATGAAGCGGACCACGGACGCCTGGTCGATCAGCACGTGGCTCACGTAGTTCTGCTTCGCCCACGGCGACACGACGATGAACGGGATGCGCGTGCCCGGGCCGCAGCGGCCGTTCACGGGGGCACCGCCGACGCCGTTCGGCGCCGTGCCGGTGCCGCATTTGCCGTTGCCGTTCAGCTGCTCGATCGCGTCGAACGATGCGTGCGTCGGCGACGTGTACGCATGGTCGTACCAGCCGTCCGAATCGTCGTAGGTGACGATCACGGCGGTGTTCTGCCAGTCGGGCTGCTGCTGCAGGAAGTTGACGACCTTCGTCACGAACGCCTGCTCGTCGAGCGGGTCCGAGTAGCCGGCATGCGCGTCCTGGGCGGCCGGGGCCTTCAGGAAGCTCACCGACGGATAGTTGCCGGCCTTCACGGCGGCGAAGAAGTCATCCGTGTCGTACTGGTGATTCGCCGGCTCGGCCGTCTTGCCGTCCGTCTGGACGCTCGAGCCGATCGCCGCGACCGAGCTCGGACGCGTGTGCTGCGGATTCGCGGTCGAGGCGAAGTACTGGAACCAGTTGTGGTGCGGGATGTAGTCCGACGTCGCGGCGTTCACGGCGGTGGCGATCGTGCTGCGGTTGCAGCCCGTCGTGCCGTTGCTGTTGGTGGTCGACAGGTTGAAGCCGCCCATGAAGCCGCCCCACGAGATGTTCTGGCCGTTCAGCAGGTCGCCGATGTTCTTGCCGGACATCATTGCCTGGTCTGTCGTGCTCGAGCACACGTCGTAGCCCGGGTCGACGTCGTTGATCATCGTGTAGCCGCTCTGACCGTCGTTGATGTAATACGACTTCTTCGCGAGCGTCGACACGGCCGCCGAGGTCTTCACGATCTGCATGCCGTTGGTCTGGCCGGACACCACCTCGAGCGCGCCCGGCGTCGACGGACCGTAGGTCGACGTGTACGCGTTGTCGCTCATCGCGAAGTGCTGCGCGTAGTTCCAGAGCGCCGTCACGGTGTTGCCGTCGAAGTAGCCCATCACCTGGCCCGTCGTGCCGAACGCGCCCGCGCCGCCGCTCGACCCCGAGCCCGTGTATTTCGGGAAAAGGTCGGCGATGCCGTTGTCGTAGGCCTGCTCTTCGGCCGTGTACGCGTGGTTCTGGTCGGCCGTCGCCGCTTGCGTGCGGTCGAGGCGGAACGGATTGGCGGCGCCCGCGCCGTTCGTGGTGTTCGTCGAATTCGGATTCGCGGTGAGCAGCGCGCCCGACAGGCCGTTGACGGTCGGCGTGCCGGAGGCCGCGTTGAACACCGGTTCGCCCGACGGATTGCTCGCGTTCGGGTAGGTCGCGAAGTAATGATCGAACGACACGTTCTCGTTGTAGATCACGACCACGTGCTTGATCGGGGTCGCGGTCTTGAGCGCGTCCTGGGACGACACGACGGGTGCCGGCGCGGGGCTGGAAGTGTCGGTACCGCCACACGCGTAGAGGGCGATGGCCGATCCGGCGCACGCAGTGGCGATCAAAGCTCGACGAAGCATCTTGTGGGACTCCATTGGAAAGCCGTCTGTTTTTTTCAAATCCCCGTGTGCGACGGCATGAACCGAATCGGTTTCGGATGGGGGCTCGTCGCGGGTTTCGGTGCAGTACGCGACCCGGCTTCGGAGCAGCAGCATTGAAACAGGTCGGTATGAAGTTATGGAGGCGGGGCGCTTTCGCGGACGTTACGTGGAAATATCGGGCGAATTACAGCCGGCCCGGACAGCGCGGCGCAGGGCGCAGGTGCGCGCGGGCGTGTCGCGGCGCGCGAAGCGGCGATTGGGGGAGGCGAGGATGCGAGACGCGGCGAGGCGGGGTGAAGGCGAGCGAGGAAGCGAAGAAGAGAAGAAGCGCGTTGCATCGCGCACGCGCGGCTCGCTCAGGCGGGAAGCGAGCCGCGCGCGACGCTCCGGTCAGAACGGGCTGCGCGTCGTGCCGGTGTCGGTGAAGATCGCGTCGATCACCTGGTAGAACGCCATCGCCGTATCGGCGACCTCCCAGGTGGCGAGGATCACGTGATAGCCGCTGCGTACCGGCAACTGGCACTGGTGGATGGTCGGCTGCGGCGGAATCAGGTTCGCGTTCGCGCTCCAGTACGGCTGGCCGGGGTTCTGGATCGTGCAGAAGGGTTTCGCTTCGAACTGCGCGCGCGTCAGTTTCTCGGACGGATTCCAGTCGGTGCGCGTGATGAAGTAGTTCCAGCGCCGGGTCTTGTGCACCGCGCTGTATTCCCATTTGAAATTCTGCAGCGCGCCGGAGCGCAGCGGGATCTTCTGCCAGCGCCCGGGCGATTGCTCGTCCAGCACCGGCAGGCTGCCGTTCGTGCTCGAACCCGCGATTTCGCCGTCCTTCGGCGGTGCGGCGTTCTTCGCGTCGTCCGGCGCGAACGGGTCCGACAGCCCGCCTTGCGTCGCGGGGAAGAACTTGCCGTTTTCCATCGCGTTCGCATGCCATGCGTCGACCGCGCAGTCCGGATTCTGGCCTTGCGTGCACAGCACGATGCGCGACGGCGGGTCGGTCAGGCGGCCGTGCGCGCCGGCGGCGGCCGCGACGGCGAGCAGTGCCGCGCCGGCCAGCGCGTGCGTCGTGATGGAAGCGGCCGAACGTCGAATCAGCTGTTTCATGAGGTCCTCGCGGGTGAGGGGGGCGGTGGTCGAAGCCGCGAACCGGATGCGGTTCGATACGGCGGATTGCGGGCGCGCCGCCGAACCGGCGGCTGACCCGGATGCGCGGCGGCGCACCGTCGGCAGCGCGAATGAATCGTGACATCGCGCTTTCCGGTGCGGCCTGCCGAGTGGGCGAATCGTAAAGATAGACCGGCGGCGCGAAAACGAATTGATGCGGCGCAACCGGCGTCGGTTTGTCGGGCATCGGGCCGAATCGATTGATTCGGTTGCGATTTCCTGAACGGAGATTAGCGCGCGATCGGTGAACGGGCAGCTACCCAGAACAGGTAGTGTCGGCAAATTGTCGGGTGTGGAAAAATATTTGCTTTCAGATTTATTTCGCACGCGCAAAGGAGCGAAAGACGCGCCGGCCGCGACGCGAACCGCAAGGGGCCGACCGGGCGGATCGGGGCACGCGGGACGGGACGGCGGGGCGGGCCGCATCGCGGCGCGGCGACGCGCAGTCCGGCCGCGATCCGCAAAGCTTTTATAATCGCGCATGACTTCATTTCCCGTTCCGGCGGTTTTTCCGCCCATCGAGCTGCGGCTGCGGCCGCACGCGTCATCGTCGCGGCCGCAGCCGCGTCCCGCGATGTCCTCTTTCTCCGCCGCATCGGCGGCGCGCAAGCAGCGCACGGCGATCGCATGAAAATACCGAAACGCCTGGTCCCGCTGGTCGAGGAAGGCCTGATCGACGAAGTCGTCGGCCAGTTGATGAGCGGCAAGGAAGCCACGGTCTACGTGGTGCGCAGCGGCGAATCGACGCGCTGCGCGAAGGTCTACAAGGATGCGAAGCAGCGCAGCTTCCGGCAGGCGGCCACCTATCGGGACGGCCGCGGGGTGAAGAACAGTCGTCAGGCCCGCGCGATGGAAAAGGGCACGCGCTACGGCCGCCAGATGCAGGAAGAGGCCTGGCAGAACGCCGAGGTCGACATGCTGTTCCGGCTGGCGAGCGCAGGCGTGCGGGTGCCGCGTCCGTACATCTGCACCGACGGCGTGCTGCTGATGGAACTGGTGCTGGACGGCGACGGCAATGTCGCGCCGCGCCTGAACGATGTCGAACTGACCGAAGCGCGCGCGCTCGATCTGCACGCGGTGCTGCTGAAGGAGGTCGTCCGGATGCTGTGCGCGGGGGCGATCCACGGCGATCTGTCCGAGTACAACATCCTGCTCGCGGGCGACGGGCCGGTGATCATCGATCTGCCGCAGGCGGTCGACGCCGCCGGCAACAACGAGGCGCCCGCGATGCTCGGGCGCGACGTCGACAATCTCGCGACCTACTTCGGACAGTTCGCGCCGCAACTGCTGGGAACCGGCTACGGCAAGGAGATCTGGGCGCTGTACGAGGCGGGCGAACTGAGCGTGGATACCGAGTTGACCGGCGTGGCGCCGGTCGCCGCGGGGCCGGTGGATCTCGACAGCGTGCTGCAGGAACTCGAAGACACGCGCCTCGAGGAGGAGGCGCGGCTCATGCGGCTGGAGGCGTCGCGCTCGGGGGCGTGAGCGGGCGGCGCGGTGCGATCACGGGCGCTGCCGGCGCCGGATCGCGATGCGTGCCTTTCCGCGCGGATGCCGCCCGCCGGATCGCCCGACGCTTGGCAAGCCGTGACGACTCCGCACCCGCCGCCTACGCCGCCTGCTGGTAGTACAGGTTCTGCGGATGCCGCGCATCGGCGAAGAAATACCAGCGCTCCACCACCAGCCCGCCGAACTGCACGAGGCTCGCGGCCAGCAGCAGCGCCAGTGCCTGCGCGCCGCTTCCGGCGCTGCCGCCGCATGCGATCAGCACGGCCGGCGCGCCGAACGCGCCGACGAGAAACGTCCATTTGAGCCGCCGCAGCGCCTGCGGCGATCTGCCGTGAAAGAACTCGCGCAGGTTGAACGCGCTCGCGGTGAAGCCGCGCGAGATCTGCACCACCTGTTTCGCATGCAGGCCGGTGGCGCTTTGCAGCGTCGACTTCGGCCGCAGGCGCGCATTGCGGCTCAGCGCGGCGACGCGGCCCGCGCAGCCGGCGAGCGTCAGTACCCACGCGCAGGCGGCGAGGCCCGTGAGCAGATCCGGCGCGAGCCACGCGGCCGCGGCCGCCGCGACCGTGAACCCCGACGCGCAGCCGAGCAGCGTGAAGTTGAGCATCGTGAGCGGCGTCGCCCATTCCTGCAGGAAGCGCAGGCACGCATAGATCATCGACGTGCAGACGAACAGCGCGCCGCTGGCGATCAGGCCGAACGCGCCGATCGCGAACGCATAGGGCAGCGCCAGTGCATGCGCGCCGCCGTACGCGAATGCGCTCGCGATGAAGAGCGGCAGGCACAGGCATTCGCGCGACAGCCAGGACGTGCGCCACATCGCGATCGCGCGCCACGCGCGCTCCGGATGGCCGAGATGGAAAAACGACGCGACGAGGCCCAGCACGCCGAGCAGGCCGGCGAAGATCGCGCCCGACGCGAGGAACAGCGGCGGCGGCGGTGCGATCCAGCCGGCGCGGCTCGCGCATTCGACGCCGAACAGCGCGATCAGCAGGCCTTGTCCCGCGCCGCACAGCGTGGTCAGGAACACCACGGAAAAAGCAGGTTTCATCGATCCCTCGTCAAGAATGGCGAGGCCGGCGCGCCGTTCATGCGCCGGCCTCCGGCGGTGCGGAACACGCGCAGCCGCTGCCGCACGAGGCGACCGGCTTGCGCGGCAGGTAGTGGTTGGCCGGTTTCGTGCCCCATTCCGGCATCAGCTGATAGCCGTCCCGCTCCCGGATCGCCTGCGAGACGACCGAATCGGGATCGTGAATGTCGCCGAACAGGCGGGCGGACGTCGGGCAGGCCAGCACGCACGCCGGCTTGCGGTCGCGCTCGGGCAGCGCGTCGTTATGGATGCGGTCCGCGCACAGCGTGCACTTGGTCATTTCCTGGCGCGTTTCGTCCAGCTCGCGCGCGCCGTAGGGGCACGCCCACGCGCAGTACTTGCAGCCGATGCATTTGTCGAAATCGATCAGCACCAGCCCGTCTTCCTTGCGCTTGTAGCTCGCGCCCGTCGGGCACACCGGCACGCACGGCGGATCTTCGCAGTGCAGGCACGACTTGGGCAGATGCACGGTGTCGGCGTCGGGAAATTCGCCGACCTCGTAGGTCTGCACCCGGTTGAAGAAGGTGCCGGAGTGGCCGGCGTCGTAAGGCCTCAGGTCGGACAGGCTGCCGGCCTCGCCGGACGTGTTCCATTCCTTGCAGCTGGTCACGCAGGCCTGGCAGCCCACGCAGACGTTCAGGTCGATGACGAGCGCCATCTGGGTCATAGCCGTTCCTCCGTCGCTTCATTTGGCCGGCGTGCCGGCGGATTTCCCGCCGCGCCGCCGGCCGGCGAAATACGCGCGCACGACGCGCTGGACCATGTTGGTCGAGCCGGGCAGCGGCGGCATCGGCGCGAACTGCGGCAGCGTGTGATCCGCGTCCGCCTCCGCCGGATAGATCCGCACGCGCACGTCGAACCAGGCCGCCTGGCCGGTGACCGGATCGGAATTCGACAGCCGCGCGCCGGCCGCGTCCGGCAATTCGTCGGTGATCAGGTGGTTCAGCAGGAAGCCGCGCCGCGCCTCGCTGGCATCGGCGCCGAGATTCCACGCGCCCGCCGCCTTGCCGATCGCATTCCAGGTCCACACGGTGCCGGGCTCCACGGTCTCGCTGTAGCGCGCCATGCAGCGCACCTTGCCCCATTGCGACTCGACGTAGATCCACGCGCCGTCGGCAATGCCGTTCTCGCGCGCGACGCCGGGATTCATGTACAGGTAGTTCTCACCGTGAATCTGCCGCAGCCACGCGTTCTGCGAATCCCACGAGTGGTACATCGCCATCGGCCGCTGCGTGACGGCGGTCAGCGGATAGCGCGCGCGATCGGTCGCGTCGGCCTCGAGCGGCGCGTACCAGAACGGCAGCGGATCGAAATAGCGCTGCAGCCGCTCGCGCAGATGAGCGGGCGGCACGCGGCCCCGGGTCTTGCCCTGCGCGGCGAGCCGGAATTTCTGCAGCACCTCGGAATAGAGGTTGATCACGATCGGCGTGTCGAACTTGCGGAAGCCGTGCTCCACCGCCCATTGCAGATACGGGCCGTTGGCGCCCCGCATGTACTGCAGCGACTCCGGCAGCGTGTAATGGAACACGCAGTTGTTGCGCGCGTACGCGTCCCACTGGTCCGGGTTCGGTTCGCCGACCAGCGCCTGGTCGCCGTCGCGGCCGCGCCAGCCGATCAGGAAGCCCACGCCGGAGTCGGGCGCGGTCTGGTAGTTGACGATGAAGTCGGGGTAGTCGCGGAACTTGCGCCCGCCGTCGGGCGCCGTGAACGCGGGCAGCTTGAGCCGGCCGGCCAGTTCGACCAGCACCTCCTGGAACGGCCGGCATTCGCCCGTGCGCGGCACGACCGGCACCCGCACCGAATCGACCGGTCCGTCGAACTCCGAGATCGGCCGGTCGAGCACCGACATCGCGTCGTGACGCTCCAGGTAGGTCGTATCCGGCAGGATCAGGTCGGCGAACGCGGTCATCTCCGACTGGAACGCGTCGCAGACGACGATGAACGGGATCCGGTATTCGCCGTCGTCCCGCTTGTCGACCAGCATCTGCCGCACCCCGACCGTATTCATCGACGAATTCCACGCGAGATTCGCCATGAAGATCAGCAGCGTGTCGATCGGATAGGGATCGCCGCGCCAGGCGTTGGTGATCACGCTGTGCATCAGGCCGTGCACCGCGAGCGGGTATTCCCACGAGAACGCCTTGTCGATCCGACCGGGCCGGCCGTCGTCGTCGACGAACAGATCCTCGGGGCCGGCGGGCCAGCCGAGCGGACCGCTCGCGAGCGGCGTGCCGGGCCGCACCTGGTCCGGATGGCTCGGCGGTTTCGCCGACGGCGGCACCGCGCGCGGATACGGCGATTTGTGCCGGAAGCCGCCGGGCCGGTCGATCGTGCCGAGCAGCGACATCAGCACCGCCAGCGCGCGGATCGACTGGAAGCCGTTCGAGTGGGCGGCGAGGCCGCGCATCGCATGGAATGCGACGGGGTTGCCGGTGACGGTGTCGTGGGTCTCGCCCCATGCGTCGGTCCAGCGGATCGGCAGCGTGATCTTGTGGTCGCGCGCGGTCGCGGCCATTTCCCGCGCGAGCCGGCGGATGGTCGCGGCGGCGATGCCGGTGATGTCTTCCGCCCATTCGGGCGTGCAGGCGGCGACCTGCTCGCGCAGCAGCGCGAACGACGGCGCGACCGGCGTGCCGTCCGCCAGCGCGTAGCGGCCCGTGAGCGCGGGCGTCACGCCGGGGGTGTGGTGCGCGACGGCGCGCTGCGCGGCGGGATCCCACCATAGATGATTTTGCGGGAACAGCGGATTGCGCTCCGGGGCGGCGGGGTCGCGCACGAACAGGCCGAACGCATCGCCTGCCTCGTTCATGTCGAGCAGCTCGGCGGCATTGGTGAAGCGGACGACGAAATCGCGGTCGTAAGCATCGGCCTCGATCAGCTCGCGGATCAGCGCCATGAACAGCGCGCCGTCGGTGCCCGGGCGGATCGGCACCCACTCGTCGGCAATGGCCGCGTAGCCGGTGCGGATCGGGTTGATCGCGATGAAGCGGCCGCCCGCGCGCTTGAACTTCGAGATCGCGATTTTCAGCGGATTGGAATGATGGTCCTCGGCGGTGCCGATCATGAAAAACAGCTTCGCCCGGTCGAGATCGGGGCCGCCGAACTCCCAGAACGAGCCGCCCATCGTGTAGATCATGCCGGCCGCCATGTTGACCGAGCAAAAGCCGCCGTGCGCCGCGTAGTTCGGGGTGCCGAACTGTTTGGCGAACAGGCCGGTCAGCGCCTGCATCTGGTCGCGGCCGGTGAACAGCGCGAAGCGCTTCGGATCGGTGGCGCGCAGGTGGGCGAGGCGCTTTTCGAGCAGGTCCAGCGCGACGTCCCAACTGACCGGCTCGAACTGGGCGCTGCCGCGCTCCGCGCCGGGCTTGCGCATCAGCGGCTGCGTGAGGCGGGCGGGCGAGTACTGCTTCATGATCCCCGATGCGCCCTTCGCGCAGATGACGCCCTGGTTCAGCGGGTGATCGGGGTTGCCGTCGATGTAGCGGACTTCGCCGTCGCGCAGGTGGACGCGGATGCCGCAGCGGCACGCGCACATGTAGCAGGTGGTGGTCTTGACGTCGAGCGCCTCGTCTTGAGTGCGCGCGTGATGTTCCATGCTGACCTCGTGGGTTCTGCGGTTCGGTCGGGCGAACCGGCATCGGGGACGGTGAGTGCGATCGTAACGGTTTGCGTGGCGAACGGGAAATCGCGATTGCTGATCCGGTCCATCATCTCCGCTGATGGATGACCGTGCGCGAGCCGGCGCGGCCGGTAGCGCGGCGGTGCTTGCGGGCGTGGGGATCCGAGCGGGCCTCGGACGGCGCGGCTTGGCGGTCGCCCGGAGGCGGTTCCGCCTGATTGGCCGCGCGGAGGCCTCTTCCGCGAACCGGGAAACCGCATCCGCGGCCGGGTGCGAGACGCCTCGGCCGTTCGCGGGCGGCGGCCGGGCCCGCGCGTTCGGCGGGGCTTGCTCGCGGCCGCCCGCATCGCTTCACGAATCCCCCTCGCGAATCGTCCTTGCAAGCGTCCCGCCGACGTGTCGGCGGGCTGTCCGCACATCCACCTTCCGGGAGAACTTCATGCCAGATGGACAGACCTGCCTCTGCCAGAGCGCTTCGACGCGGCACCGCCCGCGAATCCGGCCGAGAGGCCGGCGTGCCGCCGGCCGGCGCGGCCCGCCGCCGCGGCAGCACCTGCCTTCGCGACGCCTCGCGAGAGCGGCGGACCATCCGCTGCGGACCGGTGCGGCGGCCGGGCAACGGGGAGGCGCGCGTCATGCGTAACGAGGCGCTCGAACCTTTGCTCCGGCAGCTTGCCGAGAAACGCCTGGGCCGTGCGTTGCAGCCCGAGGAGGAACAGGTCTTGGTGGAGCGGCTGCGACGCGAAACGGGAAACCCGCAGGCGCAGGCCGCCGCTCCGGTCGCGCCGGCTCCGCAGCACGCGCCGGCGCCGAGTCCGCCCGCGTTGGCACCCAGAAACCGCCAGGAGGTGCGGGATCAGATGAAACATTTCCTGCAGCTGAACCAGCAGAAGGCCTACGAAAAGATGCGCGGCATCCTGCAGACGATCGATGCTCAGAACGAAACGACCTTGAAGATGCTGGATGCGGAGCAGAAGACGGTCTCCGGCATGCTCGACGCGCGCGAGCCGCCGAACGAACCCGGCGCGCCGGATTCGCAGCCCGCGCCGCCCGATCCGCAGGAAGGCACACGTCAGGCACTCCTGATGATCGGCGCGCACATGACGGAGCTCGTCAAGCAGGAGATCGAAAAATGCTTCCAGTGGTATGTGGAGCCGCTCGCCGAACAGGTGAAGGAGATGCATGAGCGGGTGCGCGATCTGCAGGCGCGCGCGCAGGCGCGGGAGACGGACGAAATCGCGCCCGCATCGCCGGCGACGGCCGAGGCGGCGCCGAACCCCTCGAATGCCGTTCACGACGCGCCCGGTCCAGCGTCCTTGGAGTAGCACCCGGGCTCTTGACCGAACGAACCTTCAGCCAGCGACCGGCGTGCGACTTCCCAACTTCAAACGTGAACCAAGGAGCAAAAGATGACTGATACGTGCCATGTGTGCCAGGTCAATCCGGCGATCACCGATGCGGTGACCCAGGTCAACGTCAAGGTCGTGGCCGAAGCGCCGGCGATGGCGATGGGCTCGCTCTACCAGGCTCAGAGCCATTCCCTCAGCATCCTGTTCGAGAACGCGGTGCAGCAGCAGTCGCAGGCGGCCATCCAGTCGCAAACCTCCACGAACGTGGGCACGATGCAGCTGTACACCATCGGGCCGGAGAGCGCGGGCGCCGCCGCCACGGAGATCGGGGCGAACGGCATCATCGCCGTGCTGGCCGACGTGCTCGCGATCGGCAAGGCCGTGGTCTGAAGCGCTACCCGGGCGCCGGGGTCGGCCGCCGCTCGGCTCGCCCGAGCCGACGTCCGACCCCGGCGCCGGGTAGATCAGCACGATGACGGCCGGCGCCGGAGGCAACGGCGCCGGGCCATGTTCCGGACACGCTGATCAACATGCGCGCTTCACGGAGCCGATGTTGCGGCTGTCAGTCAACCAGGAGAAATCGATATGCCAGCTATCGCAGGTGATAACAACGGCCCGGCGGCAACGGACCCGTGCAAGGCTTGCGGCGTCAATTCCGCGATCACCGACGCGGTGACGCAGGTGAATGTCAAGGTGGTGGGTGAAGCGCCCGCCATGGCGATGGGTTCGCTCTATCAGGCCCAGAGCCATTCCCTCGGCATTCTGTTCGAGAACGCGGTGCAGCAGCAGTCGCAGGCGGCCATCCAGCTGCAGACTTCGACGAACGTCGGCACGATGCAGCTCTATACCCTCGGGCCGGCCAGCGCAGGCGCGGCGGCCACGTCGATCGGGGCGAACGGCATCATTTCCGTGCTGGCGGATGTGCTCGCGATCGGGAAAGCGCTCGGGCCCAGGCCCACGCCGCTCTAACGCTTCCCCCGGCGCCGGCGTCAGGCGGCGGCTCGGTCGAACGAGTCGCCGCCGCTTTCCGCGCCGCGTTCGCGGCCCGGCGATCGTCCCGAACCCGCCGGCCGTCGACGCGCTTGCCCGCGACCCTGTCGAGACCGCCGGCCAACCAGGAGATACGCGATGCCAGACAAAGTTTCCCCGGCGATCACCGATGCGGTCGCGCAGACCAACGTCAAGGTGGTGGGAGAGTCGCCCGCCGTGGCGTTGGGCACGCTCTTCATCTCGAATGCGCACGCTACCTCGGTGCTGCTCCACAACGCCGTGCAGATGCAGGCGAATCAGGCCGCCGCCAACCAGGCCGCGACGACCGCGGGCATCCTGCAGCTCTACAGCGGCACGCCGGTGGCCGTCGCCGCCGCGGTGCGGGCGGCGAACAACAGCTTCACGTCGCAGATCGCGGCCATCGCGCAACTCATTCATGCCGTTCATCCCCATCGAGGTTGACCGCCGCTGCCCGTCGGGCGCTCGAACCGGCCCGGCGGGCGCGGGGCGCAGCCGCGTCAGCGGACCGGCCCGCGCGAAGGGGCTCGGGAAACCTTGAGCCGATGTCGCGTGCTCGCGGGGTCTTGGCGGTGAATTGTCCTGTCGCCGATCGCTGCACGGTCCGATCCGGATCTCGATCGCGCCGCGGCGCCGGTCGCTTGCAGACCCGGGTCGTCGATGTCCGCGACGGCGGCCGCGCAGCCCCGCGTACGTGGGGAGGCTTGCGCCTTCGCATGCCGGTGTGTTGTCCGCCGGAGCGCTGTCCCGGCGCCGGCGTCTCGGTTTATTCCGTTCCGTGCGATGTGCCGTACCGCAGGCCGCCGGGTCGGCGCAGGCGGACAGTGCGGCTCGATGCGGGGCAATCCGCTGTGCGCATGCGGTCGGGAGGTAGGCTCGAGTAGGGGCGGGTCGGGCGGGAGAGGGCGGCGCGGGCCGCCGGTCGCCGTCGATCCGATTCGCCGCGACGGAACGGACCGACCGGCATCCGGGGAGCACGCTCGATGCCGCGTTCGAATGCGGCTCGCCGTTCGGTCTCGCGAGGGCCATGCCCTCGCACGGGTGTCACGGCCCTTTCTTGTCCAGCAGCGACTGGTACTTCAGCAGGCTCTCGTCGATCTTCTCGAGCGCGAAACTGGCCGCTTCGCCCTCGATCGCTTCGGCGGCGCCGGCGACCATCGCGGCCGTCGCGACAAACAGGTCCGTCAGCAGCAGCCCGATCGCGTCCATCGCCATGCCGCGCTCGTCCTCGTCGATGGTCTTCTGCGCCAGATCCCGCATCAGCACGCCCTTGCCGGCGATCGCCAGCGAGGTGGACGCCTCGAAGTAGTTCGCCGCCGCCTGGGCCACCATGCCGCCCGCCTGCGTGATCATCATGTTGGGGCCGATGGCGATCTGGGTGGTGGCGTAGGCGGCCGCCTCCGCGTTGATCGCCTGTACCGTCTGCAGCGATGCGCTGCCGGCCCGCCCGGCCAGGCCGCCCGCGTCCGGCACCTGCAGCGCGTCGGAAAACCGGCGCAGACGATTGGTCGGCCAGGTCCGGGCGCCGGCCCGCGGCGTCTGCGCGCCCCGGGTCGCCGCCGGCGCGGACGCGGCGTCGGCTTCCTGCGCGCCCGTGCGGGCCGGATTACGTTTGTCGCCGGGTTGGCCTTTCGTGGTCATGTCCAGATGTCCTCGGAATCAAGCGGTCAGGGCGTCTTACAGGATCTTGCCGGTCGCCGGCGCGGCGGCCGACGTCTTGGGCGACGACGGTTCGATGGACAGGATCATCGCCACCGCCTTCGAAACGACCGCGTTCGAAATCTGGTTCAGCGCGGCTTGTTGCTGCGTCATGTTCTGTGCCGAGATGCCGACGGCCTGGCTGAACACCTGATAGAGGGTGCCCATGGCCTGAGCGGGGGATCCCGCGACGACGCTGACGTTGCTCTGGGTCACCGCGTCGGTGATCTGTTCGTTGACTTTGTCTGCCACGAGGCCTCCTGGGATCTCGGGTACGGCACGCGATGGAAAGAGCGGGGCGGGCCGGACGACCGGCCGCGCGGTACACGCCATTACGGACGCTGCGACCGCGCGTTTGTGAAGGCGCGCCGGAATCCGCCGCCCGCATGGGCGGGCCTCAAGCCAGCTCGGCGCGCAGCTTCTTGCGCAGCAGCTCCACGCGTTTTCTGGCGAGCGGCTCGTTGATGCCGAGCGTCGCGGCGATATGCAGGTAAGGCCGATCCTCCTCGAACTTCAGCACGAACAGCGCCTGCTGCTGCGGCGTGAGCGTGGACAGCGTGTGTTCGAGACGCAGCAGCTGCTGTTTCAGCAGATGCTGATGTTCCACCGACGGAGTATGGCCGGCCAGCTCGATGACATGATCCTCGTCCCAGTCGGCGTCGAATTCGAGCACGCAGTTTTCGCGGCTGCGGCGCCGCGCGTAATCGAGGAATGCATGGTTGAGCACCAGGAAGAGAAAACCGGCCAGGTTCTGCACCCGCCCCGGCGAGCGCTGCAGATACACATGCACCTTGAGCGCCGTGTCGGACAGCAGTTCGTCGGCGCGGTGCGTGTCGCCTTTGCACAGCAGGCGCGCGCGCCGCCGCAGTTTCCCCTGCATTTCCCGCCAGGTGCGATCGAGCTGCTGGGTGAGCGAGGCATCGGTCGGGGCGTCGGATTGGCTTGAGATTTTCATCCTGGACTTTCCTCGTCTGGGGAAAGCACAGGATCGGTTTGGTGACGGCGGTCACGCAGTTACGCATGTAACAACATCGGATTCGAATTTCGTTTGAAAGGACTGATTTAGTTTGCATTAACGATATGCCGAAGCCGCTCCGGTTTTTCCATGGTCAATCCCTGTCCATTCACGCGAATCAGACCTTCCCGCCGCCATTTCTGCAAAAGAATATTCAACCGGGGCCGGCTGACATTGAGCATCGCGGCGAAGATGCTCTGATTCTCCGGGAGCACGACTTCCCGGTTGCCGTTTTGCCCCCGGTCGAGCAGATAGCGCGCGAGCCGCGCCTCCAGCCGATACAGGCACGCCGACTCCACGAAATCGCTCAACTGGTGCAGGTGGCGGCATAGTTGCCCGTAGACCCGCTCCATGAAATCGGCGTCGGCCAGCAGCGGCGCGAAGTGCTGGCGATGCAGGAGCGAAATCCGGCAATCCGGGCTGAGCTGCGCGGTGAAGCTGCGCCGGTGGGCGCCCGCCAGCGCGCTTTCGCCGATCAGCTCTCCGGGCAGCGAGCGCCCGAGGATGATTTCCCGTCCGCCCGGCTCGTGCAGTGTCTTGTACACGTGGCCGCGATGGACGAACGCCACGAAATCCTCGGGGTCGCCCTTGAAGAACAGCAGGCGATTGCCGCGTTCCGGCCACGGCGCGAGATGTCGTTCGATGTGCAGCAGCAGGCTTTCCGGCAGCTTGTCGAGTATCGGGGTATTGCACAGTGCTTGAGCGGGAGCAGGAGCAGACATGTTTTCCGTATGCCGTTGTTTAATATTTCAACCACCCAGCGGAAAACGTCTTGTCAAGGACGGTGTGAAAGGGACGATGAGAACACCTACCACAATTGGTAGGTGATGAGATCGTATCGACAATCGGAATCGGGAATGACGAAGGGAAATAATCGGCTCGAATGCCATTGCGGCAATCCGAAGCGAATTCCGGGCGCAGATATAACACCCGGATAAGAAAATGCCGCGCGTCATTTAAGCGGCATCGCGGGCGATGCCCGAATGCCGAATGGAACGCATGGCCGAAAAGGAGAGCCGCGACGCGAGAGAGCGACGCGGATTCGCCATGGCCTCCCAGGGCACCGGACCCGGGCCATCCCCGCGCGCGGCCCCGGCGCGGACACGCGGCGGCCGGCGCCCGCTACGCCGGAGGGATGACGTTCCGACGGCAGCCGGATTACGAAGGGCTGTCGGTGCGCGCGCCGTCACCGCGTTTGCGGACTTGCCTCTAGGCGTCGACGCAAGTTTGACCAAGTTTGGCAATTGCCGCTTCTGATCCACACGGCGGTTGTGTAGGCTATGTCCGCGTTGACTTCCAACCGATCTTTCCGGGTACAACTGAACATGTCGAATTCGTGGCGCAAGCCCACGCTGCTGGCAGGCGGTGTCGGCGCACTGGGGGTGGTGTTCGGCGACATCGGCACGAGCCCGCTCTATACGTTGAAGACCGTGCTCGATCTGTCGGGCGGCCAATCGCCGGCGACGATACTCGGCATCGTGTCGCTGCTCGTCTGGACGCTGATCGTCGTCACGACGGTCAAGTATGCCGGCTTCGCGATGCGGATCGACAACGACGGGGAAGGCGGCATCCTCGCGCTGATGGCGCTGCTCGGGGTCAAGCGGCACAAGCGGCCGATGATCGTCGCGGCGGGCCTGTTCGGCGCGGCGCTGATCTACGGCGACGGCGCGATCACGCCGGCGATTTCCGTGCTGTCCGCGCTGGAGGGGCTGAACATCGTCGAGCCCGCGCTGGCGCCCTACGTGTTGCCGCTGGCCGTGGCGATCCTGCTCGGACTGTTCGCGCTGCAGCCGCTCGGCACCGCCCGGATCGGGCGCGCGTTCGGCCCCGTCATGGCGCTGTGGTTCGTCACGATGGCGGTGCTGGGCATCATGGGCATCGCGCGGCATCCGGCGATCCTGTGGGCGCTCAACCCCCTGTACGGGCTCACGTATCTGCTGCATGGCGGCAGCGGCAGTTTCCTGGTGCTGGGCGGCGTGTTTCTCTGCGTGACGGGCGCGGAAGCGCTCTATGCGGACATGGGGCATTTCGGCGCGCGTCCGATCAAGTTCGCGTGGTCCTCGCTCGTCTTTCCGAGCCTCGTGCTGAACTATGCGGGGCAGGGCGCGATCGTTCTCGCCGGCGCGCCCACCAGCGGCAACATCTTCTTCCGTCTGTGTCCCGAGCCGCTGCTGCTGCCGCTCGTGATCCTCGCGACCGTCGCCACGGTCATCGCGAGCCAGTCGATCATCACCGGCGCGTTTTCGATGACGCGGCAAGCGATCCAGCTCGACTGGATGCCGCGCCTGAAAATCTCGCAGACCTCCGAGGACGGGTACGGCCAGATCTACATCGGCGCGGTCAACTGGACGTTGATGGCGGTGACGATCGGCCTCGCGCTGGCCTTCCGCAAATCCGACAACCTCGCAGGCGCATACGGCATCGCGGTATCGGCCACGATGCTGATGACCACGATGCTGCTGTTCATCGCGATGCGCGAGATCTGGGGATGGGGGCGCGCGGCGAGCGGCGCGGTGGCGGCGCTGTTCTTCGTGTTCGACGCGGCGTTCTTCGCGTCGAACATGATGAAGCTGCTGGACGGCGGCTATGTGCCGCTGATGCTGGCGGCGCTGGTCTATCTCGTGATGTACGTCTGGCACCGGGGCGTCACGGCGGTGGCCAACCGGCTCGGCGAGAACGCGATGCCGATCGCCGCGTTCACGGCGGAGATCGCCGCCGAAGGGGTGGCGCGCGTGCCCGGCACGGCCGTGTTCCTCTCCCGCGCGAAGACCGAGACGCCCGCCGTGCTGCGCTGGTACGTGAAGCACAGCCGGGCGCTGCAGCAGCGCGTGCTGACGATCTCGCTGGAGACGGCGTCGACGCCCTGGGTGGCGGCGGACAGCCGGGTCAAGCTCGCGCAGCCCGCGCCGGACTACTGGTCGGTGATCGCGACCTACGGCTTCATGGAGCGGCCGGATCTGCCCGCGCTGATGGCGCGGATCGCGCAGCAGGGCTGCCCGGTGGATCCGGCCGAGGTGACCTATTTCATCGGCATGGAGCGGATCGTGCCGCGCGACGACGGGCTCGGCCTGCCGCGCTGGATCGAAGCGCTGTTCGCGACGATGCTGCGCAACTGCGCGCGCGTGACCGACTACCTGCGGGTGCCCGCCGATCAGGTGGTCGACCTGGGGCGGCAGGTGTCGATCTAGGCGCGAGGGTTCGCGTTTTCGATCGGCATCGCGCTCGTGCACTTGATTTCGTCGAGGCACACGCTCGACTGTACGCCGCTCACGCCGGGGATGCGCATCAGCGTGTCGAGCAGGAAGGTCGACAGGCCTTTCAGATCCTCGGCCACCACTTTCAGCACGTAGTCGATGTCGCCCGTGACCGAGAAGCACTCCTGGATCTGCGCCAGTTCCGCGACGAGCGTCTGGAATTTCGACAGATCGCGGATGTGTCCGCGCTCCATCGTGACCTGCACGAACGCGGTCACGCCGAAGCCGAGCGTCTCGGGGTCGAGCCGCGTCTCATAGCGCCGGATCGCGCCGATCTCCTCGAGCCGGCGATGCCGCCGCAAGGTTTGCGCGGGGGACAGGCCGACGGCCTTCGCCAGTTCCAGATTCGTGGTCCGGCCGTGTTCCTGCAGAATGCCCAGCAAGTGGCGGTCGATCCGGTCCAGAAGCGGTTCGTGCATTTTTATTTCCTCGATGGTCTCCTGAGCGCAATCTTATCTCATAATGTAGGGTTTGCATGAAGGGCTTACGAAACCCCATTTCATCCCGCCGGCGATACACTGAGCCCCGATTTTTGTGCTGGATCAAGAAGACGGCGCGCGGCGGATGACGGGATCGGGTGTTTCTGCCCGTTGAACGGACGACGAGGCGCGTTGCATGAAGATCGCATTTCCCCATTCGGCGCCTGACGCAGGAAACCCGCATGGCCGCCGGTAACAGCAAAACAGCGCCTGGATCGCCGACCGAAGAGTCGGCCCGACGGCGCGCCGCCTTCGAACAAGGCGGAGCGTGTGGAGAAGACATGGTTTCGGATCACGAGAACGAGGGCCTCAAGCGCGGCCTGAAGAACCGCCACATCCAGCTGATCGCGCTGGGCGGCGCGATCGGCACGGGGCTGTTCCTGGGTATCGCGCAGACCATCAAGATGGCGGGTCCGTCGGTGCTGCTCGGCTACGGCGTGGCCGGCATCGTCGCGTTTTTCATCATGCGGCAGTTGGGCGAAATGGTGGTCGACGAGCCGGTGGCCGGTTCGTTCAGCTATTTCGCGAACAAGTATTGCGGGCACTTCACCGGCTTCCTGTCGGGCTGGAACTACTGGGTGCTGTACATCCTCGTCAGCATGGCCGAACTGTCGGCGGTCGGCATCTACGTGCAGTACTGGTGGCCCGGCGTGCCGACCTGGGTGTCCGCGCTGGTGTTCTTCGCGGTCATCAATGCGATCAATCTCGCGAGCGTCAAATCCTACGGCGAGACGGAATTCTGGTTCTCGATCATCAAGGTCGCGGCGATCGTCGGCATGATCCTGTTCGGCGGCTATCTGCTGGCCTCCGGCAACGCGGGCCCGGAAGCCGGCGTCGCCAACCTGTGGCGGCACGGCGGGTTCTTCCCGAACGGCGTGAGCGGGCTGGTGATGTCGATGGCGGTGATCATGTTCTCGTTCGGCGGGCTCGAACTGGTCGGCATCACGGCGGCCGAGGCCGACGATCCGAAGCACAGCATTCCGCGCGCGACCAACCAGGTGATCTATCGGATCCTGATTTTCTACATCGGCGCGCTCGGCGTGCTGCTGTCGCTGTATCCGTGGGAGAAGGTCGTGTCGGGCGGCAGCCCGTTCGTGCTGATCTTCCACGCGCTCAGCAGCAATCTCGTCGCCAACGTGCTGAACCTCGTCGTGCTGACGGCGGCGCTGTCGGTGTACAACAGCGGCGTGTACTGCAACAGCCGGATGCTGTACGGCCTCGCGCAGCAGGGCAACGCGCCGAAGGCGCTGCTCAAGGTGAACCGGCGCGGCATTCCGCTCGTCGCGCTCGGCGCGTCGGCGCTCGCCACCGCGCTGTGCGTCGTGATCAACTACTTCATGCCGGGCAAGGCGTTCGAGATGCTGATGGGCCTCGTCGTGTCGGCGATCATCATCAACTGGGCGATGATCAGTATCATTCACCTGAAGTTCCGCCAGACGAAGCGGGAAGCGGGCGTGGAAACCCGCTTCAAGAGCCTCGGCTATCCGCTGACGAATTACCTGTGCCTCGCGTTCATGGCCGGCATCCTGGTCGTCATGTACCTGACGCCGGACCTGCGCCTGTCCGTGTATCTGATCCCGGTGTGGCTCGCCGTGCTCGGCATCGGCTACCGGTACCGTCAGAGGAATGCCGGCTACCCGCTGCACGACGGCGCGTCGACGCGCTGATCCGTCCGCGCGCACCCACGAATCCTTCATCATCCAGTCAGACACCGCCATGTTCGAACATATCGATGCGTATCCCGGGGATCCGATTCTCTCGCTGAACGAGAATTTCCAGAAAGATCCGCGCAGCCGGAAGGTCAACCTGAGCATCGGCATCTATTTCGATGCCGACGGCAAGATCCCGGTGATGGGGGCCGTGCGCGAAGCCGGGGCCGCGTTGTACGGCGAATCCGGCCCGACGCCGTATCTGCCGATGACGGGGATCGCCGCGTATCGCGAGGCGGTGCAGTCGCTGGTGTTCGGCGACGCGAGCGAAGCGCGCCGGACCGGGCGCATCGCGACGCTGCAGACGCTCGGCGGATCGGGCGCGCTCAAGGTCGGCGCGGATTTCATCAAGCGCTACTTTCCGGATGCGCAGGTGTGGATCAGCGATCCGAGCTGGGAGAACCACCGCTTCATCTTCGAGCGCGCCGGATTCGCGGTCAACACGTATCCGTACTACGACGAAGCGACGGGCGGCCTCCGGTTCGACGCGATGCTCGCCGCGATCGACGCGCTGCCCAAGCGCAGTGTCGTGCTGCTGCATGCGTGCTGCCACAATCCGACGGGCGTCGATCTCGACGATGCGCAGTGGCTCAAGCTGATCGACGTGCTGCAGACGCGCGAGCTGCTGCCGTTCGTCGACATGGCGTACCAGGGCTTCGGCGCGGGGCTCGACGCCGATGCGTTCGCGGTGCGCGAGCTGGCGCGCCGCGGCATGCCGGCATTGGTCGCGAATTCGTTCTCGAAGAATTTCTCGCTGTACGGCGAGCGGTGCGGCGGCCTCAGCGTGATCTGCGAGGACGCGACGGCGGCCGGGCGCGTGCTGGGTCAACTGGCGGGCGCGGTGCGCGCGAACTACAGCAACCCGCCGACGCATGGCGCGAAGGTGGTCGCGAAGGTGCTGACGACGCCGGCACTGCGCGCGCAGTGGGAAGAGGAGCTGGCGGCGATGTGCCGGCGGATCGCCAAGATGCGCAGCGCGATTCACGACGGCCTGCGCGAGCATGTGCGGGGCGAGGCGCTGTCGCGCTACGTGAAGCAGCGCGGCATGTTTACCTACACGGGTCTCACGGAAACGCAGGTCGAGAGCCTGCGCGAGCAGCACGGCGTGTACGTGCTCCGCTCGGGCCGGATGTGCGTGGCGGGGCTGAACGAATCGAACGTCGGCGCTGTCGTGACGGCGATCGGCGCGGTGCTCGCGAGCGGCGTGTGACGGCCGCGCGGCCGGTGCGCGCGCGACGCGACCGGCATGAAGTGTCCGCAACGGCGAGGGATTCCCTCGCCGTTGCGTCTGTGCGCGAGGCGCGATCGAATGGGGTCTCGCGCGTGTCCCGGTAGCGAAGATCAGGGAGTCAGCATGAGCATCAGCATCGTTCAGCTCGGTTCGGCCCGCGGCGCCGACGAAGGCCTGCGGATCGGCACGGTGCGGCGCCCGCCGCGCGGCGTGCCGAAGGCGGAATTCGCGTCGCGCGATTATTACGACGTGTGGCTGCCGACGCTGTCGCCGAGCGCGGAGCTGGTGGCCGAGGCGCAGGCGGCCGGGACCGATGCGCAATGGAACGCGTTCGCGCGCAAGTTCCGCGCGGAGATGAACCACGGCGACGCGGCGAAGGTGCTGGACACGCTGGCCGCGCTGTCCGCGACGGCGCATTTCTCGGTCGGGTGCTACTGCGACAGCGAAGCGCGGTGCCATCGCGGCATGCTGCGGCAGTTGCTGACGGAGCGAGGGGCGGTGGTCAACGCGTAGCGCCGTTTCGCGAGGCCGCGACCCCGCGGAATCAGGCAACGCATGCGCCTGACCCGCCTGCGTTGCGGAAACGGCGGCGGGACATGGTCGTGCGTGACGGCGCATCGCCGCTCGGCGCCGCGCAGCGTGCGCCGATCTCCGGTGGCGACGTCAGCGGGATCCCTGAGGCGCGGCAACGCCGCCGCGAGGCAGATACCCGCCGCGCGGGACGTTCGTCGAGCAGAAGATCCGGAAGTCGAGCGGGCCGCCGGGGGGCGCGATATCCACCACGCCGCACGCGTGAAGCAGGTGCTGTATCGCCGATATGACCTGTCCGTCGGGGTCCTGATCGATGACGATGTCCATCTTGCCGGTTTCGATGTAATCGCGATGCCGGTCGAGCATTTCATGCGTGACCCAGACCACGCGGCCCTCCGCGCCGCAGGTCCGTAGCGCGGCCTCGACGCCCGCCGAACCGTATCCGCTGTTGTAGATGCCGGCCACGTTGCCCTCTCCGAACGCCTTGAGCACCGCCCGATAGCATCGATCGGGATCGTCCAGCGTCTCGATGCCGGCGCCGTCGACAGTCAGCTCGGGAAACGTTTCCGCGAGCTGCAGGCGGCATCCGAGCATGCGGTCGCTGTGCACCCGGTAATCCTGGCGGCCGCACAGCAGCAGCACTCGGCCGGGGTGCTGCGCCAGACGGCCGACGAAATACCCCGCGGTCCGCCCCGCGCACAGGTTGTCGATGCCGGCGTAATGCACCCGCGCGACGTCGGTCATGTCGGTCACCATCGTGATCACCGGCTCCCCGCGCTCGATCACGGTGCGCAGCGCGGTCTGCACGCGCGGCGTGTCGCGCGTGGTCACGATCAACCCTCGGCGGTTGTACGGCGGATGGAGGATCGCGCGCGTGATCACGTCGTCGTCCGCTTCCGGCAAGATCGTCCGGTGCACGACGATCCGCTTGTCGAGCATCTGCATCGAGCGTTCCAGCGCGAGATTGAGCCGTCTGAAGAACGGCGTGGTGTTGCGGGGCAGCAGCACGTCCACATGGATCAGGCCGTGCAGGGTATCGGGCAGGATGCGGGGAACCTCGAGCTGCCGGGCCGCCGCCACGACGCGCGCGCGCGTGGCGGCCGACACGCTGCCGCGTTCGTTCAGCACGCGGTCGACGGTCGTCGGACTGACGCCGGCGGCCTGTGCGATTTCGACAAAGCGGGCCGTGCGCTTGCGGCGCCTCGTGGTGGGCGGATTGGTCATGTCGGGGCTCCATGGCCATGAGGCGATGCCTGGAAGGCAGGCGGCCGCGCGCATTGCCGCGATTGACGAAAAAACGTCAATTCTTGTGTGGATGAGAGTTTTCTCGACCGCTATCTTTCTGTCAAGCCTTCCTCGGCGCCGCCTGAGCGGCGTCGGAAACCGGGATTCAGCGACCGCATGCGCCCGCCATGGTTCGCAATCCTCTTTGAATCTTCAGAGGTCGCGTTGCCGCCAGCATGAGGATCCCGCGAACGATCGACGCTCCGGTTTCCGGATCGGAACGGAACGGAACGGCCGGGGCGGCGGTTGGCGCGGCGTTGCCCGGGGATTTGACCGGATCAGTCCGCGGACGAGGCGCCGAAGGTGGAAGTGTGTCACGCGGCATGAGGCAAGCGCGGCACGGGACGGCACGCGCGAAGGTGGCGCGTCGTCTTCGCCGCGCAAGCGCGCGAATTCCGAGCCGCACAGTCGATTGCTCTATTGTTTACCCTGGGGACGTTTGATGACCGAAGTCTTGCGATTTGCGCTGAACCGCATGAGTGCGCCGCGCCTTGCGCTGCCGGAGTTCGTCGCGCTGTGCCGCCGGCTCGGGATCGATGCGATCGAGATACGCAACGATCTGGCGGGCGTGGAAATCGAGGACGGCACCGCCGCCGCCGACATCGGCGCCGCGATGTCGGCGGCCGGGCTGACGATCCTGTCGGTGAACGCATTGCAGCGTTTCGACCAGTTCGATGCGGCGCGCGCGAGCGAAGCGCGCGCACTGGCCCGCTTCGCGGCGGAGTGCGGCGCCCGCGCGCTGGTCTTGTGTCCGACCCACAGCCGCCGGGACACCCGGTCGGCCGATTCGCGATTCCGCGATCTCGTCGCCGCGCTCAAGCAGCTGAAACCCATTCTCGACGATCACGGCCTGTCCGCGCTGATCGAACCGCTCGGTTTCGAGGCGTGCGCGCTGCGGCGCAAGTCGGACGCGGTCGGGGCAATCCGCGAGGCCGAGGGCGAGCGGCACTTCAGGCTCGTTCACGACACCTTCCACCATCACCTGGCCGGCGAGGCTCTCTTCTTCCCGGATCTCACGGGGCTGGTGCACGTGTCGGGTGTCGACAACGCGGATCTGGCGGTCGGCGCGATGCGCGACAGCGATCGGGTGCTGGTCGGCGCGGCGGACCGGCTCGGCAATGTCGAGCAACTGAATACGCTGTTCGCGCGCGGCTATCTCGGCCACGTGTCGTTCGAACCGTTCGCCGAGGAGATCGCCGCGTCGAACGACATCGAGCGCCAGCTCAGGGCGAGCATCGACTACCTGCGCGCGGGGGTCGATCCGACGCATCGGCGCGCAGCCGCGTGAGCGGCGCCGCGATGCGCGGGACGCCGTCGAGTGCGGCAGCAGGATCAGGATTCGCTGAGTCATCCGGCGCCCGGTAACGCGCGTCGTCGCGCTCGAATCCGCCGGGCGCAGGCAGAATAAATACGATCAGGAGACGATCCATGAACTATCTGCGCAGGCTGATGCTTGCCGCTTCGCTGGCGGCGCTCGCCCCGGCCACGGCGCTCGCGAACACCACCGTCGGCGTGTCGATGGCGCATTTCGACGACAATTTTCTGACCACCGTGCGCGAGGCGATGACGGCGGAAGGCAAGCAGAGGCACGTCAGTCTCAACGTCGAGGACGCGCAAGGGGATGTCGGCAGGCAGGTCAGCCAGGTCGAAAGTTTCGTGGCGCAGCGGGTGGCCGCGATCATCGTCAATCCGGCCGATGCGTCGGCCACCAAACGCATGACCGATGCCGCCCGCAAGGCCGGGATTCCGATCGTCTACGTCAACCGCAAGCCCAACGAGCCGATGGGGAACGGCGCGTACTTCGTCGGCTCCGACAGCCTCGTGGCCGGGCGCCTGCAGATGGATTACCTGGCAAAGAGGCTGGGCGGGCGCGGTAAGATCGCCGTCATGCTGGGCGAGCTGTCCACCGACGTGACGCGCGATCGCACGCGCGGCGTGCGCGAGGTGGTCGCGCGGTATCCCGGCCTGAAGGTGGCGGCCGAGCAGACGGCCAATTTCGACCGGAGCCAGGCGATCGATCTGATGAGCCAGTGGCTCAGCGCGGGCAAGAAATTCGATGCGATCGCGGCGAACAACGACGAGATGGCGCTCGGCGCGCTGCTGGCGATGAAGCAGGCGGGCGTGCCGCCGACATCGATCCTGGTGGGCGGCGTGGATGCGACGAAGGATGCGCTGTTCGCGATGTCCAGGGGCGAGCTGGCGGTGACCGTGTTCCAGGACGGCAAGGGACAAGGCCGGGCGGCGGTCGATGCCGCGGTGCGGCTGGCGGGCGGCGACCGGACGGTGCCGGCGGAAAACTGGATTCCGTATCAGCTCGTCACGCCCGACAACTATCGGAGTTTTCTGAACAAATAACCGGTCCGATGGAAGTGAACGCAGGGACGGTTCGCTTCGTTCGCCGCGAGGTCTTGAAGGAGCCGCCGTCATGCCGGATTACAGCGTTACCGCCAGTGCGGATCGGCCGGCGCCCGGCCCGATCGAGCCGGCCCGCCCGCCGCTGCTTGCCGCGCGCAACGTGCGCAAGGCGTTTCCGGGCGTCGTCGCGCTCGACGATATCTGCATGGACATCCATGCCGGGCGGGTGCATGCGCTGATGGGCGAGAACGGCGCGGGCAAGTCGACCTTGATGAAGATCCTCGCCGGCGTGCACGCGCCGGACGGCGGCGCGCTGTATTTCAAGGGGCGGCCCGTTAGGCTGCAATCGCCGCGCGACGCGCTGGATCGCGGTATCGCGATGATTCATCAGGAGCTGAATCTGCTGCCGTTGATGACGGTCGCCGAGAACATCTGGATTCGCCGCGAACCGCGCAACCGGTTCGGCCTGATCGACCACGGCGAACTGAACCGCCGCACGCGAACGCTCTTCGCCCGGCTCGCCATCGAGATCGATCCGCATGCGCAACTCGGCAGCCTGAGCCTTGCGAACCGGCAAATGGTCGAGATCGCGAAAGCGGTGTCGTTCGATTCGGATCTGCTGATCATGGACGAGCCGACGTCCGCGATCGCCGAGGCGGAGGTCGAGCACCTGTTCCGGATCGTCGGGGCGCTGAAGGCGCAAGGCAAGGCGGTCATCTACATCACGCACAAGATGGACGAGGTGTTCCGGATCGCGGACGACATTTCGATTTTTCGCGACGGCCGCCACGTCGTCACGCGTCCCGCCGCTGCGTTCACCAAGCGGACCCTGATCGCGGCGATGGTGGGCCGCGAACTGACGCAGATCTTCCCGAAGCAGACGGCGGACATCGGCAACGCCGCGCTCGAAGTGCGCAATCTCGGGCGCCGGGGTGCGTTCTCCAACGTCAGCTTCGAGGTTCGCTACGGCGAAATCCTCGGCATCGCGGGCTTGATGGGATCGGGGCGCACCGAAGTGATGGAAGCGATCTTCGGGGTGGCTCCTGCGGACGAGGGCGAGTTGCTGTTCGACGGCGCCCGGCGGTCGATCCGCACGCCTCGCCAGGCGATCGCCGCCGGCGTGGCGTTTCTGACGGAGGACCGGAAGGACTCGGGACTGTTCCTGCAATTGTCGGTCGGCGAGAACATGGCGATCGCGGCACTGGCGCGTCACTGCAGATGGGGTTTCGTCCGGCAGCGGCCGCTCGACGCCGCGTGCGCCGATTTCTGCCGGCGCCTGAAGGTCAAGACGGGCGGGCTGCACGAGATCATCGAGAATCTGAGCGGCGGAAATCAGCAGAAAGCGCTGCTCGCGCGCTGGCTGCTGAACGACCCGAAGATCCTGATCCTCGACGAGCCGACGCGCGGCGTCGACGTAGGGGCGAAAGCGGAAATCCATGCGCTGATCTCCCGGCTGGCCCGTCAGGGTGCCGCGATCATCATGATTTCGTCCGAGTTGCCCGAGGTCATGGGAATGAGCGACCGCATCGTGGTGATGTGCGAGCGCACGGTCGGCGGCATCGTCTCGCGCGATGCCGCGACCCAGGAGGCGATCATGACGCTGGCCTCCGGCGAGTCGCTTTGATGGAACCGACAACGACAGGAAGACAGGAGATGGATGTGCGCAACCCCGCTCTCGACCCCCCGGATCTGGCGGCCTCCGCGCCGCGAAAGTGGCGCCTGCCCCAGGAGGCGGGCATCCTGTTCGTGCTGGTCGTCATCGCGCTGGCGTTCGAGGCGCTCGGCTGGATCGAGCGCGGCCAATCGTTTCTCTACAATCCGCAGGGATTGTTGATCATGGTGCTGCGCGTGTCCGAGATCGGTCTGATCGCGGTCGGCGTGACGATGGTCATCATCGCCGGGGGGATCGATCTGTCGTCCGGCTCGGTGGTCGCGCTGTCCGCGATGCTCGCGGGCAGCCTCGCGCAGACGGCGGCCTTCGGTTCGACGATCTTCCCGGGGGCGGCGGACCTGCCGGTGCTGGTCCCGGTATTGGCGGGCGTGCTGGCGGGCGGCCTGTGCGGCTTGCTCAACGGCGTGCTGATCGTGCGAACCGGCGTGCCCGCCTTCATCGCAACGCTCGGCATGATGGTGTCCGCGCGAGGGCTGGCGCGCTATTACACGCACGGGCAGCCGATCAGCCTGTTCACCGACGGTTACTCGGCCATCGGCAGCGGGGCGAAGCCGGTGGCGATCTTCCTGCTCGCGGCATGGGTGTTCCACGTGGTCCTGCGCTACACCCGCTTCGGCAAGTGTCTGTACGCGATCGGCGGCAACGTGCAGGCGGCGCGCGTATCGGGCATTGCCGTCGGGCGCAATCTGATCGCGGTGTATACGATCGCCGGTTTGCTGACGGGGCTGGCGGGCGTGGTGGTATCGGCTCGGGCGCAGACCAGCCAGTCCGGCATGGGGCTCTCGTATGAGCTCGACGCGATTGCCGCCGCCGTCATCGGCGGAACCAGCCTCGCCGGCGGAGCGGGACGGATCACCGGCACCGTGATCGGCGCGTTGATCCTCGGCGTGATATCCAGCGGCTTCACGTTCCTCGGCATCGATTCGTATATCCAGGAAATCGTCAAGGGCGGCGTGATCGTCAGTGCGGTGATCGCCGATCAATACCGCAAGCGTCGCGGGCGCTGATCGGCGGTCGGGCCGGCGGGGGGCGAGACGGGCCGCGTATGTATGGGTACGACCAGCGCCTGGAAGTGCTGGGCGGCAAGGGCATGCTGCAGGCGGGCAATCTGTGTCCGGTCGAGGTCGTGTCGTCCCGTTCGGAGGGCGTGTCGTCCGATTTGCCGGAGCCGTTTTTCCTTGAACGCTATCGCGTCGCGTACGCGGCGGAGATCGCGCATTTCGTCCACGCCTTGACCTGCGACGAGCCGGCGCGCACGACGATCGACGATGGCGTGAAAGCGCTGGAGCTTGCCGAACCGGCCATGCAATCGTGGCGCCGCGGATCCGCGCTCGATGTCTCGCGCGGATGCCGGACGGTACTCGATTGGCGTTCCTGAATCGCGCCGCGTTTCGGCTCGGCCGGAGCGAGGCGGCTGCGGTCCACCTGCGCGTCGGCATGCGGATCGGGCGTGTCGGGAAACCCGAAGAGGAGGGGACGCTTGCACGTCACCCTCCCGCCATTCAATGGATGACGGACGCGTCGATCCCCAGGCTCGGACAGAAATGCGTCGCCGCCAGTCCGGCATTCTGCGTGCTCCGGTTGCCGGATGCGTCCGACGTCGGAGGATCGATGAAAATCCTCGCGTTGCCGGCGCCGGCCGGTGCGGTGAAGGTGATGGAGATCTTCCACCAATTGCCGGTCCTTACCGAGGTCGCCGAGGTGATCGCGCCGTTGCCCCAGGTTCCTCTCGTGACCTTGCCGGTGGCGGTATTCACGACCCACGCGAACTCCGTATTGCCGGCGTCGTCGGTCTGCACCGACCCGCCGGGGAACACCTTGACGGAAGGATCGGACGTGCCGAGCACGTAGTCGGTGAAGGTGTAGGTCTGGCCGCCTTGCACCTTGACCCACTGCTTGATGGCCGAAAAGGGACTGCCGCTGGCATTCGACACGACCGCCGCGTTGGAGGTGACGCCCGAGATGTCGACGGCCGACGAGAGCGCCCTGCCGTCGACGTTCCCGCTCCAGACCGAGGTATCCGTGAGGCTCAGCGGCAAGTTCACCAGGTTGTTGGCATAGCATGCGGCGGCGGTCCCATCGCGCGGCGGGCCGTAGAAGCTCTGGATGCTGCTCTGGATCGCGTTGTCGGTCGCGGCGGACGTGGCCTTGGCGAGCAGCGCGCCTTCGAAGAATTGCACGGGTGCGATGCTGGCGTCGCCCCCTTCGCCGAGCGACAGTCCGCCTTCCCATTTCCCCTTGAAGTTGTAGCCGGCATCGTTGCCGAAATTCCTGGCGCGAGGCGGGGCTTGATTGAATAGCGACGTGAGCGTGGGCTGCGTGGCATCGCCGCCCTTCACGGCGAAGTAGTTCGCGGCATTTGCCGGAGAGTACTTGGCGAGCACGGTGAAGAACGATTCCGTGGAGGGGCGCTGCGGGCCGTAGAGCCAGACACCGGCTTCGGCGTCGACGCCCGCCCAGTTCACGTTGGCGTTGTTCGCCGCATCGCTCTTCCCAACGAAATCCTTGTAGTTCGTGCCGGGGACGTATCCCTTGCCGTAGCCGTCGGTGGCCCACGCGCCGCTCGAAAAGGCCAGGCCGAACATCAGGCCTTCCACTTGGTTCTGCTTGTTCGGATCGTAGTTTCCCTCCATGTTTCCGTAAGTGCCGCAGCAGGTGGAGGGCTGGCTGTACTGCGGATTCACCACCATGTAGGCCGCGATCTCGCTGTCGCCGATCGATTGATTCACGGTGCCCACGCGATTGCGGTACGCATTCCCGCCGATCATCTTGAGCGTGGGAATTCTCGTGCCGTTTCCGAGCGACTCATAGTTCAACGGCGTATAGGAGAAATCCTTGGTGTTCCCCGCGTCGTAGTGGCCGCTCAAGCCGGGCAGGTCATTGCCGACCGTCACGTTCTGCGTCGCCGGAAACGTATTGCCGTCCTCGAACGGTCGAATGAATTGAATGGTGAGCGTCGGACCCGACGGCAGCCTGAGCGTGGCAAAGCCGTTCGTCACCGGGACCGTCGTCGACGGTTTGCCCGGGGGGAGAAGCGTCAGGGATCCGGACGTCTTCGTATCGAGCTTCAGCGTTCCGGGGACATTGCCGAAGCTTCCCTTCAGCGCGGCGATCAGATCGATCTGATCGTAGAGATACGTGACCACGCAACTCGTACTCGCACAGAAGCGATCGAGGCTTCCCACGTTGGTCGACCCGATCAGCTTGGCATCGGCGCCGGCCGGCAGGGTAGCGGCGGTATAGGGATACACATCCTGGGTTTTGCCGTCCGATTTCCGCTGCACTTGAAACAGCGGCCCCGTGTAACTCCCCGTCAGCAAACGGACTACGCTATGCGCGGCCGAACACTGGGTGCCGGCGCCGGCCGCCGCGTCGCAGGGCAGCGGAGTCGGCGCGCCGGCCGCGCCGGCGGTGGCGGCATGGGCCGATTGACCCGCCATGCCCAACGGCAGGATCGCGCCGACGAGCAGCGCGGGCACGAGTCCGCCGAGCAGACGAGCGGCCCTCGGGGCGGCCTTCTTTTTCAGTAACGACTCCATGGATATCCCCTCCATTCCGGACGATCAGTTCATTTAGACATACTGAGTATTGATGGGATGGAATACCGCTCCGCGCGGCATGATTCCATCGACAGGATGCCGAATCATGTGGGTCGTGACGGCAGGCTGCCGAAGCAATAGTACAAGCGGGTAAACTTATTGCAAATATTATTACTATAGTGTTTACCCGTATTATTACCTAGACGAACGAGGTAGCCCGAATGGCCGATCGCGGCTCAGTCGCCGGTGAACGCCCAATCGAACAGTTCGCGCCGCGTGCGTATGCCGAGCTTGGCGAAGGCGCGTTGCTTGAACGAGTCGGCGGTGGACAACTTCACGTCGAGATGGGCCGCGGCTTCGGGGAGGGTGCGGCCGCTCAGCAGCAGCCGGCAGATATCGTGCTCGCGCCGCGACAGCCGTATCGCCTGGCGGGCGACTCGCGCATCGAAGCGGGCGGGCGGCGCGGCGCATGCAAGGGGCGACGGCGCGACCCGCAGCGCCGCACACGTGCGCGCGTTCAGCTCCGCCAGCGGGAACAGGAGGTCGGCCATTTGGCGGAACTGGAACAGTTCGCCGGTACTGAAGCGCGCCTGATCGCTCGTGCGCGTGAGCGCGATCGCGTACTGGATGTGCGCATTGCCTCGCACCAGCACGCATTCCTGCGCGATCCGTGGTTCGTCGAAGAAGCGGCGCCGGAATTCGCCGTCGGCGAGGCCGCCCACGTGCCGTTGCAGCAGTAGCGTGCCGCTGCGGCCGCGCACCGGGAGGAACAGCGGATCGGTGAGCGCGTAGTCCCGGTAATAGAGGTCCATCAGCGTGCATAGCTCGGTCTCGCGCGAACCGCCGCTGCCGAGCCATTCGACCCGGTAGCCGGAGGCACTGCCGGGATTGATCCGCCAGCGCTCGAGATGGACGGCGTCGCCGGGGATCTGTCCGGTGACGAGCGACGCGACCGCGCTGGCGAATCCGGACGAACCGATCGCATCGATCGCCGCGCCGAGCATGGTCGGGTTCAGGCCGATCGGGTGGTAGCCGGGATCGCGCGGGTCGGAGGGGAGAGCGTGCATGGCGGCATGGGCTGATCGCGATGCGTCGATGCTACGCGTGTCGCGCACGGCCGTCTGTCGGGAAACAATTCGACGCGCGGCGGCCACGCGGAGAAAACGCGGTTGCCCCCGTGCCGGGGGGGCAGACCGGCGGCGCGAGCCTCCCTATAGTGAACGGCATCCCGTCACGTTCGACCAAAGGCCTGTCATGCATACGGAAACGGCGCGAACCGCAATGGAACCGGCGGACTTCGTCCTGACGCGCGCCACGATCTACACGGTCGATCCCCACCTGCCGTGGGCGCGGGCGCTCGCGGTCCGCGACGGGCGGATCGTTTATGTCGGCGACGAGGGCGGCGTGCTCGGCTACGTCGGCTCGCATACGACCTGCGTGGATGCGGGCGGGCGTCTGGTGCTGCCGGGTTTCGTCGAGTCGCACTGGCACTTCGAGACCACCGCGTTCGCGTTCCAGGCGTTCGTCAACTTCGAGGACCCGACGCAGGTGCTCGACGCGCTGCGTGCGTACGTGGACGCGCATCCGGACGAGCCGGCCATCACCGGCATGGGCTGGATCCAGGCGACGATCCCGGCGGCGCTGCTGCGCAAGGAGACGCTCGACGCGATCTGTTCCGACCGGCCCGTGTGCCTGCTGTCGACCGACTTCCACACCATGTGGGTGAACTCGAAGGCGCTGGAGATTGCCGGCATCGATGCGGATACGCCGCCGATACAGGCGGGAGCCAGCTGGTTCGACAAGGATCCCGTGACCGGCGAGCCCACGGGCGTGGTGATCGACGGCGCCGCGTACGCGTTGCTGATGCGCAGGATCAGCCGCGCGGGTTATCTGCCGTCGGGAATCGACCTGTACCTGCGGTCGATCCCGCCATGGCAGGACAAGCTCGCTGCCGCCGGTGTAACGACCGTGTTCGATGCGGGTTTTCTCGACGCGGGCGGCGACCAGTCGCTGCTGTACGAGACCCTGCAGACGCTGGAGCGGGCCGGGAATCTGAAACAGCGCGTCGTAGGCAGCGTCGCCGTGGTCGGCGCGATCGAGGACCCGGTCGGCACGCTGGTCGCCTATCGCGAGAAGTACGACACGCCGCTGGTGAAGGCGCGCGTGCTGAAGCTGTTCCTCGACGGTACCGAAACCAACCACACGGCCTACCTGCTCGAGCCCTACGCGGACCGCCCGGATACGCGCGGCGCGCCGACGATGCCGGCCGATACGTTCAACCGTTACCTCGCCGAAGCGGATCGCGCGAACGCGAACGTCATGGTTCACTGCGTGGGCGATGCCGCCGTGCGCATGGCGCTCGACGGCTTCGAGCGGGTGAATCGCGACAACCCGCCGCGCGACCGCCGGCATGTGATCACGCATGCGTTTCTCACGCACCCGGACGATATTCCCCGGTTCCGGCGCGCGGGCGTGATGGCGAACACGCAGCTCCAGTGGGGCGTGGTCGACCGTTACAGCGAACGCCTGCGCGAGCACTACGGTTTTTCGCGCTGGAGCCGCATGTACACGTTTCGCAGTTTCATCGAGCAGGGCGTGACGGTATCGATCGGGATGGACGGCCTCGCGTGTCAGTGCCGTTGCCAGCACCGGCCGCTGGAGCATATCGAGTCGGGACATACGCGCCAGTTGGCCGGCGAGCCGGACGCGGCCGTGTTTCCCGATATCGCCGAGCGGCTCAGCCTGCCCCAGTTGATCGCCGCCTACACCATCCACGGCGCGTATCAGCTCGGCATGGAGCACGAGATCGGCTCGCTGACGGTGGGCAAGCGCGCGGATCTGGTCGTGCTGGAGGACAACCTGTTCGAGACGAACCAATACAGGATCGGCCGCATCGACGTCGCGCTGACGATGATGAACGGTGACGTGACGCACGCGAATGCCGGGTTCGGCGCGCAAGTCGGCCTCGACATGCGGCGCGGCCGTTCGCGCGCGGCCGCCGATGGCACATGACGCGGTTTGCCACCGGGAGGCGAGAGGCGTCGAGTGCGCGGCGCGAGTGTCGAGCGGGACAGGAAAACCGACGGAGGGCAGGCCGATGGATGCGTCGTGGAAAAAGCGAGCGGGCACGATGTTCGTGGCGTTCGCGCTGATGAGCGGGGCGGCGAGCGCGGCGGATTCCGTCGTCCATGTCTACAACTGGGGCAATTCGATCGGCAAGACCACGATCGCCGATTTCGAGAAGGCGACGGGCATCAAGGTGGTCTACCAGGAGTTCGACGCGAACGAGACCCTGCAGGCGAAGCTGCTGTCGGGGAATGCCGGCTATGACGTGGTGGTGCCGTCGGATATCTTCTGGGCGCGGCAGTTGCAGGCCGGGATTTTCCAGAAGCTCGACAAGTCGAAGCTGCCCAATCGCGCGCTGCTCGATCCGGCGATCATGACCATACTGGCGGCGGACGATCCGGGCAACCAGTTCGGCGTGCCATGGGCCTGGGGGACCGACGGGCTCGGCTTGAACGTCGAAAAGGTGAAAGCCGCGCTCGGCGCGGAGGCGCCGCTCGACAGCTGGGCGCTGCTGTTCGATCCCGAGTACGCGCGGAAGCTGAAGGGCTGCGGCATCTCGATGCTCGATTCCCCCGCCGATGCGTTCGGCGTGGCGCTGATCTATCTGAAGAAGGATCCGAATACCGCGAGCCCGGCGGACTACCAGGCTGCGTACGAGTTGCTGAAGCGCGTGCGGCCGTACATCACGCAATTCAATTCGAGCGGCTATGTGAATGATCTCGCCGGCGGCGACATCTGCGTCGCCCTGGGCTGGTCGGGTGACGTCAACGCCGCCCGGCTCGCGGCGGCGAATGCGCGCAAGCCGTATCGCATCGCCTATACGATTCCGCGCGAGGGGAGCGTGCTGTGGTTCGACATGCTGGCGATCCCGAAGGATGCGCCGCACCCGGATGCGGCGCACGCGTTCATCGATTTCGTGCTGTCGGCGCCGCAGAGCGCGAACCTGACGAACGACACCTTCTATCCGACGGCAGTGCCGTCCGCGAAACAGCGCGTGCGCGCGGAAGTGACGGCCGACCCCGCTGTATTCCCGCCGTCCGATGCGTTGCGCAGGCTGAGTCTTAGCAAACCCATCCCGGCCGATCTGACGCGCCTGATGAACCGGCTCTGGACCAAACTCAAAAGCGGATAGGCCGCTGTCCGCGGTAGGCGGATCGGGTGTCGCGACGCGGGACAGGGGATAGCGCTCGCGCGGACCGCGCGGTTTCGCGCCTCAAGCGCAAGCGGAGGTCGTCGCGCAGCAGGCGGCGGCGCGACCTGAGCGTCTATGGCGAAGCGCGGTCGGCGTTTGGATGCCGGTCCATGCCGTCCCGTTGTGATCCATCGTGGCGCCGCGGACCTCATCGCCGTGCGCTTTCTTCCCGGCAACTCCTCCGTCCGCTTTTCCCGATTGCGCGTGCCGCATCGCAGAAGATTGCCGCCGGAAAGCGCCGGCCGCGATCGCGCGTCCCCGACAATGCCGGCTTAAGCATTTCTCGCCTCGAGAATTTACAAAAAAATACAGACGGAAAGGCGTCATTTTCGTCAAAACGACGAAAACATGTATCACTATGACGAAATTCGAGCATTTCATCGACTAAACCGCCGTTTGCAAAAATGCTTGCGGCGTGTAATGTGTCGGCTGATTCTGGTGGTGATAAAAATCTGAGGGGATTTCCGCATTCATGACACATCGATGTCTGAAGCGGGGGTCGATTATTAGAATAAGCAGACGGGGATGACCGTGATAGAAAAGCACCAATTTTCAAAAGAAATTCGCGATCGATTAAAACCTTTATTTGCACTGAACAACTGGCGGGGGCCACTCGAACTGACAGGGGACTATCTATGCATGGCCGCCGCGATTTACGCGGCGCAATGGTCGATGTGGTTTTACCCGTTGGCGGTGCTTGTCGTCGGATCGCGTCAACGGGCGCTGGCTTCGCTCCTGCACGAATCCTGTCACAAGACGTTCTCGCGCCACCGCGGGCTGAACAACTTCATCGGCCGCTGGCTGGCCGGCTACCCGATCTTCCAGAGCCATGCGGCCTACGTGAAGTCGCATGTCCTTGATCATCATACGTTTCTCGGCGACGAGACCCGCGACCCCGACTATATCCAGTACGTCGAAAGCGGTTTGTTCGAGGTGCGCGATCGCCTCGATTTCGTAATTCGTTTCATATTCAAGACGCTATTTCTGCTGAATGTGGCGAATTATCTGCGATATTTGCTGATCAATCGGCTCGGAAAGGATTCGATCGATAGAAGAACATTGACCGAGCTGGTGGTGGCTCAATTAGCCATATTCGCACTGTTCTCCGTTACCGTCGGTCCGGTCGGATATATCTTGTATTGGTTTATCCCGCTGATCACGACATTTCAGGTGATCGGGTGGTTTACCGAGATATCCGAGCATTATCCTCTGATCCGGACAGCGCGCAGTACGCTGACGATTACGCGCAATCGTTTTCCCCATGCCGTCGAGCGTGCATTTATCGGCATGCACGGCGATAACTATCACCTCGTGCACCATCTGCTCGCAGGTATTCCGTTCTGGAATCTGCGGCGAGCGCACGCGATCCTGCTCGACGATCCGGCTTACGCCGCCGCGAACCGGACGTCCGGCGGAATCTTCACCGCACCCGCCGGCCGGCGCTCCGCCATTCGTTCGATTCTCGACGAAATCCGCGTTTCCGCTCCGCTTGATTCCACTGTCGATTCCCGTCAAGGCGCCTGAATGACCATGAACAACGAAATCCATACCCTTGCCGCTGCCGCCTTGAAAGGCCTTGCCGCCAATCCTCGATACGCGCGCAGCTTCCGCGAAAGCGATGCGCTGCGCCAGTTGCTGCACGCGCCGGCCAGCCGTTACATCGTGGCCGGCGAAGCCGGGACGGCGATCGACCGGATGCGGATGCTGGCCGCGAAAGGCTATGAGATCGGTCTCGAGTATGTCGGCGAGAACGTGACGGACCCCGACGAGGTGACGCGCATCGAGTCGCAGTACCGGCAACTGATCGACCGGCTGCCGCAGGGCGGCCTGGGGCGCCGGACCGAACTCAATTTCGACCTCAGCAATGTCGGGTTGCTGATTTCGCGCGATCTGGCCGAGGAGGTGACCGGCCGCATCGTCGCGGCCGCGGCGAAGCAGGGGGTGTTCGTGACGCTCAGCATGGAGCGGTTCTCGATGGTCGACGACATTCTCGCCGTATTCCACCGGCTGTCCGCGTCGCACGCGAACATCGGCATCACCTTGCAGGCGTATCTGCACCGCACGCCGGAAGACCTCGACGCGGTGACGCGTTCCGGCCACAAGGTCCGGCTCGTGAAAGGCGTCTATGCCGAGATCCCGGAGCGGGCGCTACCCAGGTCGCCCGCGCTCGACGATCGCTATCTCGAGCTGGCCGCCCGCCTGACCGAGGCGGGGGTGGACCGCAGCTTCGCGACTCAGGATCCGGCGCTCATCGAGCGCCTGATGCGCAACGGGCTGCTGGGCGACGGCGGCGAAATCGAGATGCTGCACGGCGTGCAGCCGACCCGCTTGCGCGATCTGCGTCGCGACGGCGTGACATGCCGCGTCTACGGCACCTTCGGCGACAACTGGTACCTGCATTTCCTGCATCGCCTCGCCGAGGCGCCCGAAACCGTCCTGCAGGCGCTCGCGGACATTCAGGACCCCGCGCGGGTCGTGTTCGGGGCCGATTACTGACATGCGGCCGATTCATTTCAATACCGCCGGCGCGGGGCTCGCCTCGCCGGCGGTCGCCGAAACGATGGCGGCGTATCTGAACGCCGAGTTCGAGCACGGCGCGTACGAAGCCGAGCAGATGCACATCGATGCGTTGAACGCGGTCAGAGCCGGCGTGGCCGGCCTGTTGAATGCTCCGTCGAGCCGCAACGTCGCGCTCTTCGACAGCGGCACGCGCGCGTGGCTGACCTGTGTGAATGCGATCGGCGAATGGCGCGGCGGCGGCAAAGTGTGGACCACGCCTTATGAATACGCCGGCAATCTGCTGGCGCTGCGCGCGCTATGCGCGCGGCACGATCTGCGACTGGAGGTCGTGCCGCTGATCGAAAACGGCGATCTCGATCTGGCGTGGATCGAAGCGCATGCCGACGATACGCTGCGCCTCATGAGCGCGGTTCATCTGCCGTCCGGTTGCGGGATCGTGCTGCCGGTGGCGAGCATCGGCGAGATCCTGCGCCGCGCGAGTCCGAATGCGCTTTACGCGGTCGACGCATGCCAGTCGGTCGGCCAGCTCGACATCGACGTCGCGCGGATCGGCTGCGACCTGCTCACGGCGGCGGGCCGGAAATTCCTGAGGGGCCCGCGAGGGACGGGCTTCGCGGTGCTGTCGTCGCGCTGGCTCGATCGGCTGGGCGATCATCCCGTCGATCTTCACGCGGCCGAAATTCCGGCGCTCGACCGGTATCGCCTGTTCGACGACAGCGCTCGCCGGCTGGAGTTGAGCGAGATGCATATCGCCGCGCTGATGGGCCTGAAAGTGGCCGTCGACGAGGCGCGCGGCCAGGATCTCGCCGCCGCGCGGCAGATCTATGTGGCACTATGCGAGCGCCTGGCGCGGCACGACGACATCACGCTCCTTCATCCGGGATCGGCTCACAGCGGCATCGTGAGCTTCGTGCACCGGAAGCGCACGCCCGTTGAAATCGTCGAGCGCCTGCGGGCGTGCCGGATCAATGCGTGGAAGATCACGGGCAACCATACGCCGCTGTATCTGGGGGCGAAGGGCATCGATACCGCCGTTCGCCTCTCCGCGCATTGCACGAACGCGATGTCGGATATCGACGCGCTCGAACGCGCGCTATCCTTTTCATCGTGACGCGCGCACCGGTTCGCCGTACCGAGGGCACCGGATTGTCCGGATCGGAACCGGCTCATCACAATCACGCAGTTCGCTTCAAGGAAGGGGAATCCAATTGATGGAAACGAACGGACGCTTGGATGGCAGGGCGCTCGCGGCAATCGGCATCGCATTGCTCACGTGGTCGTCGTCGTATGCGGCGATCGCGTATTGCCTGGATGTCTTCACGCCCAGCGAGATCGCTTTTTCGCGTCTGCTGATCGCGGCCGTCTGCTTTGCGGCGCTGTGGTGCGTCAAGCGCTTTCCGCTGCCCGCCGCGCGGGAGCTGCCGAGCATCGCGGTGTTCGGCATCCTCGGATTGACGGTCTACCACCTGTGCCTCGCCTACTCGGAAACGCGTATCCCGAGCGGTACCGCGGCGATTCTGATTTCACTGTCTCCCGGCGCGACCGCGTTGCTGTCGGCACTCTGGCTGCGCGAATCGATCGGAATGGTCAAGGCGGCCGGGTTTGCCGTCGCCCTCGCGGGCGTCGCGCTGGTGGTGATCACGAGCGGCCACGGCTTCAGCATCGAGCCGGCCGCACTGTGGGTGCTGGTCAGCGTCGCCGGGCTTGCCGTCTACTCGGTCGGGATCAAGCCGATCCTCGGGCGCGTCGGGTCGCTCGGCGTCACGGCCACGGCGTTCCTCGCGGCCACGATCGCGGCCGCGCCGTTCGGCGCGCCGCACCTCGTCACCGCGATCGCGGCCGCTTCGGCGCCGCATCTCGCGGCGCTGGGCTGGCTCGGCGTGGCGCCCACGTTCGTCGGCTACATCGCGTGGAATTTCGCGCTGCGCCGCTCGCCGGCTTCGCAGGTCACGAGCTTCCTGTACCTGTCGCCGCCTCTCGCGATCCTGATCAGCTGGATCTGGCTCAGCGAGAAACCGTCGTGGATCACGCTGGTCGGGGGAGGCATCACGCTGATCGGGGTGGCGCTCGTCAATACGCGTATCCATGTCGGCGGGGCCGCCGGCGCGCGCGCCGCCGTGAATCGACCGGTCGCCGGCCGGAAGTAGCGGCCGCCTCGAGGCGCCGTATTGCCGGGGGCCGCTTCACGGGACGCCGCGACGCCGCGACGCGGGCGTGCCGCACAGGCGCGGATGAGCCGCGCGCGTCAGCCGTCGCTATGACACTCGTCGAGCAGCCAGTTGGCCAGGGAGTCGGCGCCCGCCTCCGGACGGGCGTCCTCGTTCTCCACCAGCACATAGCTGCCGGACGCCACGCTATAGCCGTCGAACAGCGTCACGAGACGGCCTTGCCTGATGAGCTCGTCGACCAGCGGGCGTCGGCCGAGCGCGATCCCGTGGCCTTCCACCGCCGCCTGAATCAACTGATCGTACTGCGTGAAATACAGCGCGGCGGCGGGCTTGAGCCGGGGCTCCCCGGTGAAGTGGCGCCACGAGTACCACGGCCAGTCGGTTTGCGCGTCGCCGATGTGCAGCAGGGTATGCCGGCAGAGGTCGGATGGATCGTCGAGCCCGTGGTCCACCGACTCGGCAATGGCGGGACTGCAAACGGCCACGACGTGTTCCTCGAACAGCACATGTGCGTCCGCCAGCAGCAGATGCGGGGCGAGATAGCGCACGGCGAGATGCGAGCGCTCCTGCCTGGGCGTGTCGATTTCGCTGCCGGCGCACACCCATACGTCGATGTCCGGGTATCTCAGGCGGAACGATCGCAAGCGCGGGATCAGCCACAGCGCGGCAAACGGCGCGGTCGTCGAGAGCGAGATCAAGCGGTGTTCGAGACAGGAAGAAAAATCGACGATGGACGCTTCTATCTCCGCCAGTCCCAACGCGACGGTTCGGTAAAGCTCGTGCCCGTCGTTCGTGAGCGTCAGCGAGCGGCAGTCTCGATGGAATAGTTCGAGGCCCAGTTGCGCCTCGATGGCCTTCACCTGGCGGCTGATCGCCGATTGGGTGAGATTCAATTCCTGCGCCGCCTTGGTGAAACTCAGATGACGGGCTGCGCATTCGAACCCGCGCAGGAAATTCAATGAGGGCAGATGCCTCAATCGTTTTGGGCGCGTCATATTACGACCTCTTGTATTCAACTTTTCGATTGCCGGTGCGGGCTGTCCAGACCCGCTTGGAGATGACTCACGGTTGATTGGAGTGGATCGGGCTTGCGGAAAACAGGCGAGGCGCTTCCGGATGAGGCGATGGAGTGTTCCGGCTGCGAAGCCGCTCATGTCGGAGCGATGGGCGCCGGGCCCGAAGGGTGTCCGTCAGGGACCGTTCGCCGGCGTGCGCCGGTGCGACGGTCGATGCGGGCGCGAGCGGATGCGTGAGAGGCGGTGGCGGCGAGCGGTTTCTGAATGCTTCGACATTTGAGGTTCACTCTTTACTGAGGCAGCGCGGCTTTCGTTATGTCGCGATCGTCCCTGGGATCGGTGTCCGTCGGTTCGGACAGAAAAAATTGGTCAATGTGCAGTATTCGGATGTTTTTTTAATTTATACCCGTTGTGCAGGGGAATTTTTTTCTCTATCCCCGGCGATTTATGCGTTTCCGGAAAATAGCGTTCTATGCCGAAATGCTTCTGTAATGTCCGGGAAACGCGCCGCCGCGACGAAGCGTCGGAGACCTTGGGGTGCGGGATCTGCGGGGCGGTGAGGAACGGCTGAATTGAACGCGGCGGCGGTTGAGCCGCCGGCGGCCGGGCAAGAAGGCGGGAGGACGGCCCGCGAGATCGGGGCGCGCGGCGCCGAGGCGGGCGCCGGAGATTTACCGCGTCTTTTTCTTCGCGGGCCGCTGCGATGCGGCCGTCATGCCGGCCGGCGGCGCGGCGCGGGTCTGCTTCGCGCGGCTGGTCTTGACGGTGACGGGCGGGACGTCGGCCGCCGGGGGCTGCGGCGGCAGCGACGGAAACTCCGGGCACAGATCGTCGAACAACTGCAACGTATTGACCGCGATCAGTTCGGCCGGACCGTTCCCCACGTTCGCGAGACGGTGCCGCTGATGCGCGTCGAAGTGCAGGGAGTCGCCGGGGCCGAGCTGGTATTCATTCCGACCGACCGTGTAACGGACGCATCCCGAGAGGATGAATGCGAATTCGTCGCCGCTGTGCGCGACCCATTCGGAGCAGTAGCCCTCCATCATCTGCACCTTGACCGCGTTGAGCTGGCTGCCCGAGAAGGAGGTCGACAGGCGCTCGTAGCGCTGCTCCGTCGCGCGGATCGCATACGATTCGCGGCTGCCCTGGTGAGAGTCCGGCCGGTCCTGGCGCGGCTGGTCGAGCAACGCGCCGAGCGGCACGTTCAGCGCCTTGGCGACGTTGACGAGAGACGAAATCGAAATGCCCGTCAGGTTGCGCTCGACCTGCGACAGGAATCCGACGGAGAGGCTCGCGTCGGTGGCCACTTGAAGCAGCGTCTTTTTTGACTCGCGGCGCAGGCGGCGAATGCGTCCGCCGATGTGCATGAGGTCCGAATCCATGAATCTCCCACGAGGCGACAATGAGCTGACGTATCGATGCGGGCGCGTTCCCCGCGCGCCGACGCACCCGTCTGAGCTTGATGCAAAGGTCGTCCCGACGACAATGCCCGAGCATTGTACAGCGCCGGATTTTTTTCTCGCATCTCGGCGCCGGCGTGCGGGAAGGCCGGGCGAGATCCGCTTCCGAGAATTTTAGTCCCACTTAAATTTTAGCTTGACGTAAATTAAGGCCGGTTGTAACTTTTTCATCATCTTCGGGCGGCAGTACAACGACAACACGGACCCACGATGATCGATCGACTGAAATACCACTTCTCCGACCTTGCCCCTTATCACGCCTCGATCGCCGACACGCATGCCGGGCTGTCCGTGCTGATGGATGCACGCGGGCTCGATGCGCTGGTCGTGACGGCGCAGGACGAATTCCTGAGCGAATACTTGCCGCGCGGCAACAATCCGCGCTACGCGCTGAGCGCGTTCGACGGCTCGGCCGGCAACGGTCTTTTCCTCAGCGAGGCCGCCGCGCGGCGGCTGGGGCTCGCGCAGCGGTTCGTGCTGTTCGTCGACGGCCGTTATCACCTGCAGGCCGAAACGCAGTGCGACGCCGCGCGGGTGCGGGTCGAGAAACTGCCGCTCGGGCTCGGTATCTGGGATGCGATCGCCGGCTGGCTCGTCGAGCGGGCGGCGCAACTGCGCTCGATCGGCTACGACGCGCTGCGCGTGAGCGTCGCCGAACGCGAGCGCCTGCTGGCGGACACCGCCGATGCGGATTTCGCGTGGCACGCGCTGACGGCGCGCGAAGTGGATCGCGCGATCGGCCTGCAAGGCTGGCGGATCGACCGGCCGATCTTCAGCCTGCCGCCGTCGATGACCGGGGCGAGTGTCGCCGAGCACATCGGCGCGCTCAATACGCGGCTGCGCGCGAATCTCGGCCGCGACGATGCGGCCACCTGCTTTCTCACCTGCGCGGCCGACGATCTCGGCTATCTGCTGAACAGCCGCGGATATCACGTCCCGCAGGCGTCGTCGCACCTCGGCTACCTGTTCGTACTGGGCGAAGCGCTCGTGCTGTTCCTGCCGGAAGGCTGCGAAGCCTGTCCCGTCGAGCTGGCGCCGTATCCGTCGCTCCAGGTGGTGCGCGCCGATCAGGCGGAACTGGCGCGCGTGCTGAGCGGCTTCGAGGTCGACACGATCTGCTATGGCGCGCCGGCGGTGAATTGCGCGTTGCCGGATTTCGTGAGCGGGATCTGGCCGACGGCGCGGCACGTCGATTTCAGCCCGGTCGAGGCGCTGCGGGCAAGCAAGACGCCGGAAGTGCTCGACCATTTCCGCGACGCGTTCGCGCGCAGCTCGGCCGCGATCGCCGAGACGATGCGCTGGGCCAAGAGCGGAGCGGGCGATGCGGCGCCGTCGGAAGTCGATCTCGCCCGCCGGATCAACGATGCGTACGGCGCACGGTCGGCGGTGGCGCTGACCTTCACGACGATCGCGGCGAACGGCCCGCACAGCGCGATCGCGCACTACACGGCGGCGGATCCGGATACCTTGCTGACGGAAGGCGAACTGGTGCTGATGGACAGCGGCGCGTACTACGAGGGCGGCTTCGCGACCGACTGCACGCGCGTGGTGCTGCGCAAGACTCGGTCCGGCACGAATGCGCAGCCGTGGCAGAAGGAAATCTATACGGTGGCGCTGAAGGCCGCGATCAAGGGGCTGGTCACGCATTTTCCGGCGCAGGCGAAGGGACACGACGTCGACGACGCCGTGCGTTCGGTCTGCCGCGCGCACGGCTACGACTTCGCTCACGGCACCGGCCACGGCATCGGCATCCACGTGCACGAGGGCGGAGTGCGCTTCAGTCCGGGCTCGCCGTACGGGCTGGTGCCGGGCGCGGTGATTTCGGTCGAGCCCGGTATCTACCTCGCGGGCAAGGGCGGCGTGCGGATCGAGAACGTCGTGATCATCCATCCGTGCGCGAGCGAGCCCGGCAAGGTGGAGTTCGAGAACATCGTCTCGGTCGGCTACGACTGGGATCTGATCGATCTGGATCTGCTGACCGGCGACGAGCGCGACTATCTGCGCGATTACGAGCGCGCGTGTGTCGAGCGGGGCACCGCCGTGACCGCGTGTCCGCTGCTGTAGCCGCCGCCGGAGCGGCACCGGCGCCGCCCGTCGCTTGACTCAGATCAACGCGTCGGGCGCGCCGGCGGCGATGATGGGAACAGGCGGCCGGGCTTGCGCCGGCACCGTGCGATCGCGGTGCCGGCGCAAGCCCGGCGCTCATCCGTTCATCGCAACCCGGAGGCCGTCATGGTGCGCAAGCAATCTCGGATCGTATTCGCGGCGATCGCCGTTTTCGTCGCGCTGTTCGGGCTGGCGGGGGCGGTGCATGGCCTGCTGTTCGACAGCCATCCCGGTGTCGTCTACAGCGTGGTCGCGATCGNTCTCGGATCGTATTCGCGGCGATCGCCGTTTTCGTCGCGCTGTTCGGGCTGGCGGGGGCGGTGCATGGCCTGCTGTTCGACAGCCATCCCGGTGTCGTCTACAGCGTGGTCGCGATCGCGGCGGCCGTCGCCGCGTTCGTGATCCTGCTGAACCCCGCCGGGAAAGAAGAGGGGTGACGCGCGGCGCCCCTTACTCCTCGTCGGGGTCGTCGACCAGCTTGTGTCGCAGCGCGTAGCGCACCAGCGCCGCTTCGTGCGGCATCTGCATTTTTTCGAGAATCCGGGTCTTGTAGGTGCTGACGGTCTTCGCGCTCACGCACAGCGTCTGCGCGATTTCCGATAGCGTCTGCCCGACCGCGATGCGGCGGAATACGTCGAATTCGCGGTCGGACAGCCGATGGTGCGGCAGCGTGTCCATCGGCTCGTGGAGGCTTTGCGCGAAGCGCTCGGCCATCGCGAGGCTCACGTACACGCCTCCCGACGCCACTTTCGTGACGGCGCCGACCAGTTCGGCGCTCGCGCTCTCCTTGGTCAGATATCCCGACGCACCCGCGCGAAACGCGCGCACCGCGTACTGCTGTTCCGCGTGCATCGTCAGCACGAGGATCCGCAGCGCGGGTTGCTCGTCCTTGATCTGCTTGATGAGTTCGACGCCGTTGCGGCCGGGCATCGACAGGTCGAGCACCAGCACCTGGGCGGGCGTCGAGCGCACGAGCGCGATCGTGGTCGCGCTGTCGAACGCTTCGCCGGCGACGTCGAAACCGGTCGCGTTGCCGAGGATGTGCCGCAAGCCGTCGCGCACGAGCGCGTGATCGTCGGCAATGAGAACCTGGATCATGAAAGAGACGTTTCCTGTTGTATCGATTGCAGGGGGAAAGCGACCGTGATCGCGAAGCCCCGGCCCCGGCCGGTGTCGATCGTCACGGTGCCGCCCAGCATGTGCGCGCGTTCGCGGATGCCGATCAGGCCGAACGACTTGTCGACGCGGCCCTGCGCCGGCTCGCCGTGATACGCGCCGCGGCCGTTGTCGGCAATGCTCAGCACGCACGCGTCTTCGTCGAGTCGCAGGGTCAGCCGGACCCGCGTTGCGTCCGCGTGCCGCGCGACGTTGGTAAGCGCCTCCTGGACGATGCGGAACAGCGTCGTCGCGCCGACGCTGTTGAAACCCGTCTCGCCGGGTTCGACGTGGCATTCGACTTCGATCCCGTAGCGATGTGTGAAATCCTGCGCGAGCCATTCGATCGCGGGCACGAGCCCGAGATCGTCGAGCATCACCGGGCGCAGATCGGCCGCGATGCGCCGCACCGACGCCACCGTCGAATCGATCAGCCGGTGCATCCCGCGCAGCTGGTCCGGCACGCTCGGCGCGGCCCGGCCGCCGGTTGACGGGGCGTGCAGCGCGTGGCCGAGCGCGGACAGGTCCATCTTGAGCGCGGTGAGCTGCTGGCCGAGGTCGTCGTGAAGCTCGCGGGCGATCCGCGTTTTCTCTTCCTCGCGAACGTTCTGCAGGTTGGCGGACAGCTCGCGCAGCTCTTCGCGCGATTGCCTGAGCGCGTCCTCGCCGCGCAGCCGCTCGGTGATGTCGCGCAGCATGACCGTATACAGCTTGCCGGTTCCGTCGCGGATCTGCGAGATCGACGCCTCGATCGGGAACTCCTCGCCGTTCGCGCGCAGGCCGAACAGCACGCGCTGCCGGCCCATCTGCCGCTCGGATACGCCGGTCACGCCGAACTGCTCGACATGCCGCACGTGCACGGCGCGAAACCGTTCGGGAATGAAGCGCGACAGCGGCGCGCCGATCGCCTCCATCGCGGAGACACCGAACACGCGTTCCGCCATCGGATTGAAAATGACGACCGTCTGCGCCTCGTCGATCGTGATGATCGCTTCCATCGACGAGCGGATGATGCCCATCATCCGCGCTTCGTTCGGTGTGGCGGAGGTGTCCGGCGACCGCTCGCGCAGCCGCGCAAGCCGGTATAGCGCGGCGGCGAGCGCCGCCGAGACCGCGAGGCCGGCCGCGAGCACGGCGGCCCACAGATCGGTCGCGCCGGTGGCGCCGGGGCGGCCGTCCATCGCGTACGCGAGCGTCAGCGTGTCGCCGCCGAAGGCCAGCGTGCCGGTCGTGCGCCATGGCGCGGCGGATGCGGTGGCGTCCATGCCGGCATCCGCGCGATAGAGCGGCGTCCCGGGCGCGCGGTGAGACACGCTCAGGCCGATGCCGCGCTCGTCGGCGGTGGCCAGTTCGAACAGCCGTTGCGTATCGAGCGACGCGAACAGGAAGCCGGCGAGCGCCGCGCGGCGCACGTCGCGCGAGACCGGCGCGACGCCGGCGCGATAGAGCGGCAGGAACAGCGTCAACGCGGCTGCCTGCCCGGCGGTGTCGCGATCCGTATCGGTGTCGCGCACCGCGAGTGCGATCTGTCCGCTGTCGGCCGCGCGCCATAGCGCTGCCGCGTCGCGCGCGCCGATATCGGGCGGCAGCGCGCCGGTGTCCGGCGCGAACCCTTGCACGGCGATCGGCAGGGCGGCCGGCGGCCCGCTCCCGTCGGCTTGCGCGGTTGCGTAGCCGAGGATCCGGACCGGCGCACGGTTGCCGTCGAGATCGAGATTCGCGACGTACGCGCGCCAGGCGTTGCGGGTCGGCGCGGGCGACAGCGTCAATGCGCCGCGAGCGCCGCTCAGCACGACGGCGCTCGCGAGCAGCTCGCGCTGGATCGCCGTGCTCAGGTGCGCGGCGCGGCGTTCGAAGCGCGCGTGCGCGGTGGTTTGCCACTGTGCTTCGACATACCCGGCCACGCCGAGCGATGCCGCCGCGCCGGCGGCGAAGGTGAGCAGTCCGGCCCACGCGGGCCGTGCTGCGAGTCGGGTCAGACGCGCGCGCGCTGAAGGCGCGTCGGTGCGTGTTGGTGTTTCGCTAGCGGTCATGGGAATCCACGCTGATGGAGGTCACGCCGGAAGGCGCGGCTGACGCCAGTGAATGAACGGCGCAGGCAGGCTGCACGGCTCGCTGTGGTCTCGCCCTGAATTTAGAGGTGAAATTGTGCGCGGTTTACCTATTTTTGGCTAATGGGAACCGCATCGAATGCGCGTTCCACGGGTTCTTCACGCGCCCCGGCGGCGGGTTGACCGGGGTCAATCACGCGCGGCGGCGCGTGCGAGAGACTGTCGGGCGGGGCCTGCGCGCCTGTCGGTCATGCCTCGAAGGAGACGATCATGTATCAGCGGATTTTTGCGGCGCTCGACGGCAGCCGCAGCGCGCGCGTTGCGTTCGACGAAGCGATCAGGATTGCCGTTGCGAACCACGGAACGATTACCGCGGCGTGCGTGGTCGAGCACAAGCCGCAGCTCGTCGATGTCGATTCCGGTTTCGTCGACATGCGGGACGAAGGCAGCGCGGCGGTGGATACCGCGACCGTCGCGCTCGAAGAGGCGAAGGCGCAGCTGGCGCTGCATCATGTCGAAGGCACGGTGCGGGCGATCGATTCGTATGGCGAGGACGTTGCGTCCGTGCTGATGCGCACGGCGGCCGAGTGCGACGCGGATCTGATCGTGATGGGCACGAGCGGCCGTCACGGCATTCGGCGCTTGCTGCTCGGCAGCGTGGCGGAATCGCTGCTGAGGCTGGCGGACCGGCCCGTACTGTTGCTGCGCGACGATCCGGCGCGCGGCGATGCGCGGCGGTGACGCCGCCCGCGCGCCTGAACGAAGCGGCTGAGGTCGCGAAAAAAACGCCCGTCGAGCGGGCGTGAAGGCACAAGAAATCGACGGATTGCGCGAACCTGCGGCGCACTGCCGCCACGCGGCATGCATGGCGCGTGCGCGGAAACCGCGAACGGATGTCCGTTGCGAGGCGGCCGTGCACGGGGTGCCACGCAATCAGTCTATGACCCTTTTCGCGCTCCGCCTTGACGTGGATCAAGGCGGGAATCCGTCTGCGGATTGACGGCTTTCGCCCTCGATGAACCGGTGCGGGACAGAAGCCGCGAACCGCGCCGGCCCGCATCCGACCGGCAGCGCCGGCCGGATGCCTGTCGCATCACCACTCGTAACCCACCTGGGCGCGGACACCGGCGTCGCCGGTCGACGTCGTCGCCACGCCGCCGTTCACGAGCCACTTGCCGTTCTCCGAGCGGTGGGTGACGCTGACGGCGATCGCCTTGCCGCTCTTGTAGCTGCCGACGCCGACGCCGGCGACCGTGCGGCCCGGGGCCGACGGCGTCAGGTTCGGCATCGCGAGCGCGGCGGCAATCCCCGAATACGCGTTCTTGGCGACGTCGTTGATCGCGCGGTTCGTGTCGTTGATCCGCTGGTCGGTGTAGCTGTTCGCCTGGCTGACGCCCGACGCGACCGAGGTGTTCAGCTGGTTCAGGTTCACGGCGTCGGTGCCTTGCGTGCCCGGCGCGACGTTCGTGATCTGGCGCTGCTGGTCCGCGCTGCCGACCGACACCACGTTCGAGCGGCCGCCGTCGTTCGAGTTGGCGCCGATCGCCACCGAGTTCGAACCGGCGGTGACGGTCGGCTTGTCCGAGCCGTCGCCCTTCGAGTCCGACGCGATGCCCGAGCTGTTCGTGACCGACGTCGACAGGTTGCTGATCTGGTTGTTGATGTTCGTCACGCTGGTCGACAGCGAGTTCACCGTGTTGTTGGTCGTCGACAAGCTGGTCGACAGCGAGCCGATGCTGGTCGACGTGGAGGTCGACAGCGACGTGACGTTGCTGTTGGTCGTCGACAGACCGGTCGACAGCGAGTTGACGGCGGTCGACGTGGAAGTCGACAGCGACGAGACGGTGCTGTTGGTGGTCGACAGACCGGTCGACAGCGAGTTGACCGAAGTCGACAGCGACGCCACGTTGCTGTTCGTCGTGTTGAGGCCGGTCGACAGCGATGCGACCGTGCTGTTGGTGGCGTACAGCTGGCTGCCGTTGACCGCGTCGGTGCTGGTGGCCGACACCCGGCCCGCCGCGACGTTGGTGATCTGGCGTTCTTGGCCGGGCGAGCCGACGCTGAACACGCCGAACGGATTGGCGCCTTGATACGGTCCGAAGTTCAGGCCGCCGACGCTGGATGACGAGACGCCGACGGCGGGCGACGTCGTCGCGTTGCTGCCGATCGCGACCGAGTTGTCGAGGTTCGCCACCGCGTTGGGGCCGATCGCGACGCTGTTGACGCCGGTCGCCTGGCTGTCCGGGTCGGTCGAGTTCGCGTGGAAGTACTTCGCTCCCTTGGCGTTGATGTTGTCGATCGCCGAGCCGACGTTGTTGTTGGTCGTCGTCGTGCCGTCGTTGTTGTAGGTGACGTACGAGGGCGCGCTGATCTTGCCGGTCGCCGGATCGTAGGTCGCGCCGCCGCCGAGCGCGCTGGCCGTGCTCGTGCCGAGGTTGCTCGTGTTGCTCGTGATCGAACTGATGCTGGTCGACAGCGAACCGATGCCGGTCGACGCGGAGGTCGACAGCGACGCGAGGTTGCTGTTGGTCGAGCTGATGCCGGTGGACAGCGAGCCGATGCCGGTCGACGTCGAGGTCGACAGCGAGGTGAGGCTGCTGTTGGTCGACGACAGGCCGGTGGAGAGCGAGCCGATGCCGGTCGAGGTGGAGGTCGACAACGAGGTGATCGAACTGTTGGCGCTCGACAAGCCGGTCGAGGTGGAGGTCGACAGGGAGGTGATCGACCTGTTGGCGCTCGACAGGCCGATCGAGGTGGAGGTCGACAGCGAGGTGAGGCTGCTGTTGGTCGACGACAGGCCGCTGGTGTGGGTGGCGATGCCGGTCGAGGTGGAGGTCGCCAACGAGGTGATCGAACTGTTGGCGCTCGACAAGCCGGTCGAGGTGGAGGTCGACAGGGAGGTGATCGAACTGTTGGCGCTCGACAGGCCGGTCGACGTGGAGGTCGACAGGGAGGTGATCGAGCTGTTGGCGCTCGACAGGCCGGTCGAGGTGGAGGTCGACAACGAGGTGATCGAACTGTTGGCGCTCGACAGGCCGGTCGAGGTGGAGGTCGCCAACGAGGTGATCGAACTGTTGGCGCTCGACAGGCCGGTCGAGGTGGAGGTCGCCAACGAGGTGATCGAACTGTTGGCGCTCGACAGGCCGGTCGAGGTGGAGGTCGCCAACGAGGTGATCGAACTGTTGGCGCTCGACAGGCCGGTCGAGGTGGAGGTCGCCAACGAGGTGATCGAACTGTTGGCGCTCGACAGGCCGGTCGAGGTGGAGGTCGACAACGAGGTGATCGAACTGTTGGCGCTCGACAGGCCGGTCGAGGTGGAGGTCGACAGGGAGGTGATCGAGCTGTTGGCGCTCGACAGGCCCGTCGACGTGGAGGTCGACAACGAGGTGATCGAGCTGTTGGCGCTCGACAGGCCGGTCGACGTGGAGGTCGACAACGAGGTGATCGAACTGTTGGCGCTCGACAAGCCGGTCGAGGTGGAGGTCGACAGGGAGGTGATCGAGCTGTTGGCGCTCGACAGGCCGGTCGACGTGGAGGTCGACAACGAGGTGATCGAACTGTTGGCGCTCGACAGGCCGGTCGACGTGGAGGTCGACAACGAGGTGATCGAACTGTTGGCGCTCGACAAGCCGGTCGAGGTGGAGGTCGACAGGGAGGTGATCGAGCTGTTGGCGCTCGACAGGCCCGTTGACGTGGAAGTCGACAGCGAACTGATCGAGCTGGTGGCGCTCGACAGACCCGTGGAGGTCGACGTGGACAGCGACGCGAGATTGCTGTCGGTCGTGCTGAGTCCAGTGGACAGTGAGCCTATGCCGGTGGACGTGGAGGTCGACAGCGAAGTGATCGAGCTATTGGCGCTCGACAGGCCGGTGGACGTGGAAGTCGACAACGACGTGACCGTGCTGTTGGTGGTCGACAGGCCCGTCGACGTCGACGTGGACAATGACGTCAGCGAGCTGTTGGCCGTCGACAGACCCGTGGAAGCCGACGTGGACAGCGACGCGAGATTGCTGTCGGTCGTACTGAGACCGGTGGACAGCGAGTTGATGCCCGTCGACGTGGACGTGGACAGCGAAGCAATCGAGCTGTTGCTGCTCGACAGGCCGGTTGACGTGGAGGTGGACAACGACGCGATCGCGCTATTGCTGCTCGACAGTCCGGTGGAAGCCGACGTGGACAGCGACGCGAGATTGCTGTCGGTCGTACTGAGACCGGTGGACAGCGAACTGATGCCGGTCGAGGTGGAAGTCGACAGCGAGGCGATCGAACTGGTTGCGCTCGACAGGCCGGTCGAGGTCGACGTGGACAGCGACGTGACCGTGCTGTTGGTGGTGGACAGGCCGGTCGACAGCGACGTGATCGAATCGGTGGCGGAATCGAGTTTGCTCGCGACCGAGTAGAGCTGGCTGCCGTTCACGGCGTCGGTGCTGGCCGCCGTGATGCGGCCTGCCGCGACGTTGGTGACCTGGCGTTCGGTGCCTGCATTGCCCACGCTCACCACGCCCGCCGGATTGGCGCCCGCGAAGCCGCTCAGCGTCGTCGAGCCGACCGTTGCGCTCGACACGCCGACGGCGGCGGCCGTGACCGAGTTCGCGCCGAGCGCGACCGAGTTGTTGGTGCCCGCCGAGGCACCGGTGCCGATCGCGACGGCATCCGTGCCGGTCGCGACGCTGTCCGCGCCGGTCGAGTTCGCGTGGAAGTACTTGATGCCCTGGCTGTTGATGTTGTCGATCGCCGCGCCGACATTGTGCGCGGTCGTCGTCGTGCCGTTGGCGTTGTACGTCGTATAGGCGGGCGCCGAGATCGTGCCGGTAGCCGGGTTGTACGCGGCGCCGCCGCCGAGCGCGGCGGCCGTGCTGTTGCCGAGATTGCCGGTCGTCGTCTGCAGCGTGCTGACGCCGGTCGACAGCGAACTGATGCCGGTCGAAGCCGAGGTCGACAGCGAAGTAACGGTGCTGTTGGTCGAGCTGAGGCCGGTGGACAACGACGCGATGCCGCTGGTTGCGGTGGACAGGCCGGTGGACGTCGAAGTCGACAGCGAGGTGACGGTGCTGTTGGTCGAGCTGAGTCCGGTCGAAAGCGAAGTGATGCCGCTGTTGGCGGTGGACAATCCGGTGGACGCCGACGACGACAGCGAAGTGACGGTGCTGTTGGTCGAGCTGAGGCCGGTCGAGAGCGAAGTGATACCACTATTCGCAGTCGACAAGCCGGTGGATGCCGACGACGACAGCGAAGTGACGGTGCTGTTGGT
>NZ_JAWJWL010000029.1:0-71655 GCF_034721475.1 Burkholderia alba
CATGAAGCGCGACAGCCGGCGATACGAATTGATGTACGGCGCGAAGATCGGCATCAGCGCCGGCGTGTACTTCTGCAATCCGGCGAGAAACCCGTAGAACATAGGGGTGGGCTGGTCGTCCGCGCCGGTGAAGAGGTTGGTGCCGGTCGCATCGTCGATGATGCTCTGGTGGATGTGCATCGCCGAACCCGGCTCGTCCTCCATCGGCTTCGACATGAAGGTCGCGTACATGTTGTGCCGCAGCGCCGCCTCGCGCACCGTGCGCTTGAAGAGGAACACCTGGTCGGCGAGGCCTAGCGCGTCGCCGTGCTGGAAGTTGATCTCCATCTGCGCGGCGCCCACTTCGTGGATCAGCGTGTCGATGTCGAGGCCCTGCATTTCGCAGTACTCGTAGATGTCCTCGAACAGCGGATCGAATTCGTTCACCGCCTCGATCGAATACGACTGGCGGCCGGTTTCCGCGCGCCCGGTGCGGCCGACCGGCGGCCGCAGCGGCAGATCGGGATCCTTGTTCATGTCGACGAGGTAGAACTCCAGCTCCGGCGCGACCACGGGCGTCCAGCCCTTCGCCTTGTAGAGGTCGAGTACGCGGCGCAGCACGTAGCGCGGCGAGATCTCGACCGGCGTGCCGTCGAAATGCACGCTGTCATGAATCACTTGCGCGGTGGGATCGACGGCCCACGGAATCAGGCGGATCGTCGACGGGTCGGGCACGCACACCATGTCGGGGTCGGTCACGCCCGTCAGCGAGCCGTCTTCCGGATACTCGCCGGTGACGGTCTGGATCATTACGGCCTGCGGCAGCCGCATCGACTCGCCGGACTGGAATTTGTTGCGGGGGATGATCTTGCCGCGGGCGATGCCCGCCATGTCGGGGATGATCGCTTCGATTTCGGTGATGCGGTACTGGCGCAGAAAATCGTCGATGTCGGTCGCGGCGTTCATGTCGGACTCCCGGCGGCGCGCGCGGCGCGCATGGCGGCGCGTCGCGAGGAATGGGCGATGAAGGCAGGCGTTTGTCGTTTCATGGCGGAACGGATCACTCGATGGATTCGTTGGAGAACGATGCCAATCCGCGGACGCGACTCGACCCGGCGGCCCCGCATCGCGTGCGGGGCCGCTGGACGGCGCGCTGAATCCGGTCGGAACCGCGGGATGGCGCTATGTCTCGAAAGCATGAAGATCGTTCGGTTCAGCTCGGGCGCGACGTCGATGCGAGGACGGAGACGGCGCGTGCGGATCCCTCGCCGCGGACGCGGTGCGGCCGGCGCGGGAAGCGGGAGCGAAGCGAGCGAAAGGCGAGAGAGGCGCTACGGCAGTAGCGAGGCGACTTCGTCGATGTGGACGGCGATGCACGCACGCGCGGAGACGGCGTTGTGACGCCGCACGGAGCGACGGGACAGGATCGTGAAGACGGACAGAAACCGGCGAGACGCAAACCTGCCGCTACTGCCGCCGGCGATGGCGCCATCGGCACGGCAAGGCTTCACCGGCTGATTGCGATCCCACCTAACCAGAGGGCCACGGACTCTCACGATTGCACTCGATATGTGATGTTGGAGTACCAGGCGCGTTGCGGGCATGCATGAGGCTTCGAGCGGCACGCGGCGCGCGGGTCGGGCGTCATGCTGCAACGGGCCTGGCGATGCGGATCCGGCTGGGCTCGCCGCGTAAACAAGACGTTAACCTGTGACCCAGCTTATACAAGCCAAAAACACCGTCAATTGATTTCTGAAAAAAGCCGCGATATTTATTCAAGCACAACGAACGAAATGTGATGAAGGCCGCATTGCGTCGCAGTAGAAATATGTGATTTCTTTCAATGTCTTTCGTGGTGAATTACAAATTCATGATAATGGCCCGGCGATACGTTTCGTTTAAATGGAGCCATTTGGTCGGATGGCGGTGCATGCCTGCGTGAACGTGCACGGACGAAGTGCATGTGTGCATCGCGATGCGGCGCTGCAGCGCGATTGGCGAGCGCTTGCCGCGATGCGGCGGCGCGCCGCGGTCGATGAATGCATCGGGCCGCGGCGCGCGGCGGCCCGGCTTCGCTCGATGAATGGCGCATTGCCGATCGACGCGGATAAACCGGTGTGCGAATAGCGGCCGGCGCATATCGGGGTATTCATCCGGTCGAATCGCATCGTCGCTGTGAAGTAATGAAATTGATTCGGCGATTTCTTATGATAATTGGAATGATTCGCCGGATAAAAACTTTAAACGGCCGGTCCGGCGCATGCCGATGCGTTACGACGCGCGCCCGCGCGCGGAGCGTTTCGCTCGGCCGCCGCGCTGTTCGATGAGATATGCCGCGACGAAATCCTGGAAGCTCGCGGCGGCGGGCGACAGCGCCCGGTCGCGGCGATGAAACGCGGACACGGTGCTCGCGATGACGGGCGCGCGCAATCCGACCTGCGTCAGCCGGAAGCTGCGCGCGAGCGGCCCGATGTAGTCGGGGCCGACATTGATGCCGAGCCCGGCGGCTACGAGGCCGAAGCCTGTCGTGACGAACGCCGCGTCGTGCGCGATCGTCAGCGCGAGGTGCGGCCGCCGGTCCCGCAGCAGCGGCAGCACGCGGGTCGCGAAATCGCTGCCCGTCGCCACCAGCGGGTAGTCGGCCAGCGCTTCCCATCCGACTGCGCGTCTCGCCGCGAGCGGATGATCGGGCGGACACCAGACGACGTGCGCGCTCTTGAACAGCGGCCGCTTCGCGAGGTAATCGTCGGCGCCGAGATCCGGGCCGATCGCGAAGTCGGCCTCGCCGCTGATCACCGGGTTCAGCATGGTGTCGAGCAGCGTGTCGATGAGCCGGATCGAGATGTCGGGAAAACGTTCGCGGTACGCGGCGATCGCCTGCGGCAACAGCGTGCAGGCGACGATCTGCGGCGCGCAGACGCGCACGATCCCGCGCTTGAGCATCGCGACGCCTGACGCGTTCCGGACCGCGATGCGCAGATCGTCGAGAATCCGCTCGGCGAGCGGGAAGAATTCCGCGCCGGGCTGCGACAGGCTTACCTTGCGCGTGGTCCGGTCGAACAGGCGGAAGCCGAGGTCCGCCTCGAGCTCCTTGACGAGCAGACTCAGGGCGGACTGCGTCAGATGCACTTCGCGCGACGCTTCGGTGAAGCCGCCGTGGCGCGCGACGGCGACGAAGGCGCGCAGCTGTCTCAGGCTGATATTCATAGTGGTCTTCGCAAAGGTCCATAAGAAAAGCTCGTTGGTCCGCGCACGCGCTTGCGCGTATCGTGAACAGGTTGCCGAACCGGCGCGTCCGTCCCCGGGACAGCGCAGCATAGCCGGCGGCAGGTTCGACCGACAACGGGGCAGTGCGCACGCCGCGCGGCCGCCCGACCGATCAGGACGCCCGACATGAACCACCCCCCGAATCTGCCCTTCGTCCGCCCGCAGCGCTTCGGCGATGCGGAATGGCAGGCCCGCGTCCAGCTGGCCGCCGCCTACCGTATCTTCGATCATCTCGGCTGGACCGAACTGATCTACAACCACATCTCGCTGCGGGTGCCGGACGAGCCGGGCCATTTCCTCATCAATCCGTTCGGGCTGCACTATCGCGAGGTCTGCGCGTCGAATCTCGTCAAGATCGATATCGACGGCAACGTGATCGGCCATGCGGACTGGCCGATCAACCCGGCGGGCTTCACGTTTCACGCGGCGATCCACGAAACGCTGCCCGACGCGCATTGCGTGATGCACGTGCACACGACGCCGACCATGGCGGTCTGCTCGTCGCGCGGCGGGCTGGCGTTCTCGAATTTCTACGCGGCGCAGCTCTACGGCAAGATCGCGTATCACGATTTCGAGGGCGTCACCGTGCGGCTCGACGAGGGGCGGCGCATCGTCGCGAGCGCGGGCGGCAAGCCGGTGCTGCTGCTCCGCAATCACGGACCGGTGACGATCGGCCGCGGCCTGGCGCAAACCTTCTCGATGATGTGGCTGCTCAATCGCGCATGCGAAGTGCAGGTCGCGACTCACGCGATCGGCGACGCGCTCGATATCGACGCGCCGGTGCTCGAAGGATGCGTACGCGATTCGCTCAACTTCGATCCGAAGTACGGCGCGGGGCAGGATGCATTCGATGCGCTGCAGCGCATCGTCGACGGGATCGATCCGGGCTACCGACGCTGACGCCGCCGGGGCATTGTTTCCTGCTGGTGCGTGTCGCGGTGTTCAATAAGGACGATCGTCGCTTTTTATTTCCCCGGGGTGTGGCTCCGGCATCGAAACTTCGCGAGACGCGGGCACTTTAGTTTGGATTATTAATTTTTGATATACCCACATGTGTCGAAGTAATTAAGGATTCTCGTGCGGGCGGGATTTATTGAGAACAGCCCGGTGGGAAGGGCGCCGCCGCGGACCGTATTTTCGTTGCGGAGAACGGTTGTTTAGCGGCCGAAATCCCCACGTGGCGGGCGGATTCGGGCAGTATGCCGGATAGTTAATTCATTTATATTAAGTTGGGTTATCCAGACAACATACTCTGATTTACAGGTGACGGATGATGCATTGACATTGAATGTCAATGAAACGGACTTCGTTTGCAGTTTGAATGCGTCACTTCTCCATGGTCCCGCCGCTTCCATGAACGCGTAGCGGCCTTCGACTTCCGGGTATGCGTCGATGGATAGCGTCCTGTCCCAACCGTCCGGCACTCCGAATACCCGGCTCCTTCGCCTGATCTGGCCCGTCGCCGCCGCCGCGTTCGTTCTGTTCGGCGTGCTGGTGCTCGGTGTCGCGCTGCCCATCGCCGTGCGCGAGGTGTCGAGCGAACCCGCGCGGATGGCCGGCCCGATCGTCTGCTTCCGGTATCCGGGCACGGCGATCGGACCCTGGCGTCCGGGTGGCGCCCGCTACGGTTTCGACGGCGCGCCGGCCGTTCCGCGCGCGATGGATGCGACGCTCGGGGCGGCGGACCCGCACGCGGACGGGGTGCGCCGGTCGCGGTGGACGGGATCGGACCCGGTCGCCTGCGCCGAGCCGCTGACGCTTGCGTGGCGGCACGACAGGCGCTGGAACGGATCGCCCGCCGACGCGGACGCGCTCGTGCCGCCTGGCACCGATTGGCGCCGCGACACGTTGCGCGATACGTCGATCCTGATCCTGATGATCAGCCTGGCCGCGTTGGGCACGTTGGTGCTGCTGCCTTGGCTGCAGCTGCGCCGGCTGCTCGCGTGGATCGGCGAGATGGAAGCCGCGCTGGCGCTGAGCGAAGCGCGCGCGCGGGCAGCGCGCGTGACGATGGCCGGCGGCGTCACCGTGGAGGAGGGCCCCGGACGCGTGGCGGGCGCGAGCCCGAACGCGGAGCCGCTGATCGCGCCGTGCGCCGGCGATTGCCGGGACCGTCCGCTGATCACCACGCTGCAACTGCCGCGCGACGACGGTGGCGCGCGGACCGGGCCGCCCGGCGACCCTGCGCCGGACGAACCGCCGGGCGGCCATTCGCTCGAAGTGCTGCTGCACCGCGTCGACGGCGACGAGCTTGCGGTGCGCGCAACCGCCGCGTCGATCGACAGCGCGGCGACACGTTCCGGCGCCACGCCGCGCGGCGGGCAGGTACTGGTGCTGCAAAGTCTCGTGCGCGAACGCGAGTTCGTGCGCCAGCTGGCGTGGCAGGCCGCGCACGACACGCTGACGGGGCTCGTCAACCGCGCGGAATTCGAGCGGCATTTCGCGAGCGCCTGCGCGCGCGGCAACGGACACGCCGGTGCGCTGCTGTTTCTCGATCTCGACCGTTTCAGGCTGGTCAACGACACGTGCGGGTACGCGGCGGGCGACGCGATGCTGCGCGAAATCGCGGGCCGCTTCACCGCGTGCCTCGGGCCGGACGACGTGATCGCCCGGTTCGGCGGCGACGAATTCTGCATTCTGTTGCACGGCGCGAGCGACGCGGAGATCGAGCGCAGCGCGGAGCGCCTGCGCGCCACGCTCGACGGCTTCGTGTTCGTGTGGGACGGTCAGCCGTTCCCGGTCACCGTGAGCATCGGCGTCACGATCCTGCGCGCCGGCGAGCACGACTGGCGGATCGAGGACGCGGTACGGCTCGCCGATCTGGCATGCGGCGTCGCGAAAGAACGCGGCCGCAATCGCGTACAGCTGGCGGACCCGCTCGACCGCACGCTCGCGCACCACATCAGCGACGTGTCGTGGAGCAGCCGGGTCAGGCAGGCGCTCAAATTCGGCGACTTCTGTCTGTACGTGCAGCCGATCGTCGATACCCGCGCGCATTCCGGCGGCGGCGCGCAGCCCGGCTGCCGAGGCGAACTGCTGCTGCGCATGGGCTCGCTGGGCGGCACGCACGGCGGCGAGATTGCCCCGCCGGGGCTGTTCATTCCGGCCGCCGAACGATATGGGCTGATGACCGAGATCGACCGCTGGGTGGTCCGCACCGTGCTCGAATCGCTGGCCAGGATCCCTCGGCGGCGGTTCTCCGAATACGCGATCAACCTGTCCGGCGCGTCGGTCGGCGACGAGCGCTTCCTGGCCTTCGTCCGGGAGCAGTTCGAGCGTACCGGCGTGCCCGCGCAACTGGTCTGCTTCGAGATCACCGAGACCGCCGCGATCGTGAACCTCGACGGCGCTTCCCGCTTCATCCGCGAGCTGAAGGCCCTCGGCTGCCGGTTCGCGCTCGACGATTTCGGCGCGGGCATGTCATCGTTCGGCTATCTGAAGCAGCTGCCGGTCGAGTACCTGAAGATCGACGGCAGCTTCGTGACCGATCTGGCGAGCAACCCGGCGAACCTCGGCATCATCGCGTCGATCAACGACATCGGGCATGCGATGAACTGCAAGACCGTCGCGGAGTACGTCGACAGTGCCGCCACGCTGCAGAAGCTCAGCGCGCTCGGCGTCGACTACGCGCAGGGCTACTACATCGGCCGGCCGATGCCGTGGAACGAGGCATGGGGCGTCTGACAGCGGGTCGTCCGGGAGCGGGAAGGGGAACGAAGCAAGGATGGGGCGGGGCGCCCCGGCGCCGGGACGCCCCGGGCGACGCCGTCTAGCGCTGACGCGGCGCCGGCCGCCCGAACAGCTCGACGCGCTGCCGGTACAGGACGTAAGCGAGCGCCGCCGCCACCGATGTCTCGGCGATCAGCACGGCCGCCGCCGCGCCTTGCTCGGCGAAGAACTTCGCGAGCAGCGGCAGCAGCGCGACATTCAGGATGCCGGACGAGATCAGAATTCGGCTGAACGCGGTTTTCATGCCGAGCGGCAGCATGGTCTGAACCCCGAACAGGTCGGTCATGCCGGCCATGAACGGGATGAACGCCATGCAGCGCAGCACGCCGACCGTCGGCGCATAGCTCGGGCCGTAGAGGATCTTCACCGCCAGCGGCGCGAAGAAGAAGATCGCCAGCGAGATCGCGAGCACCATGGCCCCTTGAACGACGAGCAGCTTGCGCAGGAACGCCATTGCGTCCTCGCGCGCGTGGTGCATCAGGTAGCTGACGTGCGGATAGGCGGCGGCCTTCAGCGGCTGGAGCAGGCTGATCGCCGCGCGGATCAGCTTGTCGCCCGCCGCGAAGTAGCCGGCCGCGACGTTGCCCGATACGAAGCCGAGCAGCACCGTGTTGGTCGACGCGTAGAACGCGATCGACGTCGACGCGAGGAACACCTGCCAGCCGCCCTTGAGCGATGCGGCGATGTCGGCCGTGCCGACCCGCACGAATTCGATCTCGCGGTGCGCGACCAGGTAGCCGAACACGAGCACGCCGCACACGAGCGGCACCGCGGCGTTGATCGTGACGGCCGCGATCAGGTCCGCGGGCGAGTGCACGAACAGGAACATCGCGGGGACGCTCAGCAGGCGGCACGCGAACAGCGTCATGCTGTAGATGCGCAGCTTCTGGATGCCCTGGAAGTACCAGCCCGGCGTCAGTGCCGCGCCCACCGTCATGCCGAAGCCGATCATCAGCAAGGTGCGTTCGAACGCGAAGCGCGGGATCGCGAAGGTCAGCCCGAGCAGGACCGCGAAGCCGATCACCGTGATCGCGAGCTGCGCGAGGAAGGTTGCCCAGAAGATCCGCGACCGTTCGGTGCGGTTGTCGCGGGCGAGCGTGATGCGGGGCGTCGCGGTGAGGTCGAAGCTGTAATTCGTGAAGTTGATGAAGTAGGTGACGACGGCGAGCACGAACGACAGCTGCCCGTAACCTTCCGGGCCGAGCACGCGCGTCAGCAGCGGCAGCGTGACGAGCGGCACGATATAGGTCGAGATCTGCAGCGTCATCAGCAGCAGAAAGTTCTTGCGGACGGTCGTCACGCGATACCTCCGCGCCGCGCGGGCGGCAGCGGGCGGCGGATGCGTGCTGCGTGCGCGGCGAGCCGGGGTGAAACGGTCAGATGCATTGGGGGGTGAGCTCGTCTACGTCGGCGGTGTTCAATTCCAGGGCCGCGCTCAGGGAGGCCGCGTAATGCCGTCGAGTGTACAGCGACCAGTCGTAGCGCCGGTTCGGGTCGCGCAGGTGGGCGCCCAGCGTGTCGAGCGCGCGGCCGAGACTGTCGGCGGTTTGCGTGTAGCGGATCTTGTTGCCGATTTCGTCGCCGAAGCTGGAGAGGCTGCCGATGTCGTGAACCAGTACCGGCAGGCCGAGCATCGCCGCCTCGACGATCACGAGCGGCGCGTTCTCGGCCCAGACCGACGGCAGGACGAGCGCGTCGTGGTGACGCAATGCGGCGAACAGCGACGCCTGATCGAGCCGGCCCGCGAACCGCAACCGCCCGGCCGCGATCAGGTCCGCATGCCGTCGTTCGAGCGCGGCGCGCTCGCCTCCGTCGCCGTACACCGTGACGGACGCGATCTTCTCGAAGCGCGTTGCGTCCGCGAGCGCCAGGAATTCGCCGAGCCCTTTCTCGTGGTCGATGCGTCCGACGAACGCCAGATCGAAGCGCTCGCGGGCTTTGCAGACCGGTGCGCCCGGCGTGAGCGACGTGCTGACCGGATTGTGCAGCAGGACCGTGTGAGTCAGTCCGCGCCGCGCCAGCGCTTCGCGCATGTACGGGCTCGGGCAAAGCAGCAGATCGAACGCGCGGGCGGGGTGGACGAACGTCTGGACCGCGTGCCAGTGCAGTTTCTTCATGACGTCGTGCAGCGCGCCGCGCGGGCTCGAACGCCTGAGGAGCAGCGAGCCGCGCGCGATCGCGTCGAGCGGCAGCGGCGTCGGCCGGCCGTCGGGATAGGTCAGCAGGCTCGGGTTGTAATACACCAGGTGGTAGTCGTGGCAGGTGAGCAGCGTGCGGCAGCCGGAGCGGCGCCGATAGCGCGCGAGCACCGGCAGGATCGAGGGCGACAGCAGGTTGTGATAGTTGTGCACCAGCACCCGTTCCGGCCGCTCGCGTTCGAGAATGTCGGCGAGCGCGCGGGCGGCGCCCGTGTTCCAGGCGCGCGCCGCGCCGCTCGCGGTCACGCCGGGCGTGGTTTCGTCGAACTGCAGGACTTCGATGCCCGGCTGCGCGCGGAGCACGTCGACCGAGGCGTGGTAGACCTCTTCGGCGCCGCCCTTGCGGGCGTAGTCGTTGATGACGAGGACCTTCATGCGCTCAGCCGCTGCGCCGCGCCGTCGCGGCCCGTGTCGAGCGGCCGGTCCGCGCGCGGGCGCGCTTGACCGGTTCGCCGCCGTCGGCCTCGACGGCGGCGGGCGAGCCGGCGGCCGTCAATTGCGCGGGCTCGTCGGCGGGCTTCGGGCCCGCGCGGCCGTACTGGTCGTCGAAGCGCACGATGTCGTCCTCGCCCAGATAGTTGCCCGACTGCACCTCGATGATCTCGAGCGGAATCCTGCCCGGGTTCTCCAGCCGGTGCACGGTGCCGACCGCGATGTACGTGGATTCGTTTTCGCTCAGCAGGAAGGTCCGTTCGCCGCAGGTCACGCGCGCGGTGCCGCGCACGACGATCCAGTGCTCCGCGCGATGGTAGTGCATCTGCAGCGACAGCTGCTTGCCCGGTTCGACGACGATCCGCTTCACCTGGAAGCGCTCGCCGAGATCGATCGAATCGTAGTAGCCCCACGGCCGCTGTACCTTGCGGTGATCGCGTACCTCGTGATGGCGCTCCGACTTCAGCCGCGTGACGACGTGCTTGACGTCCTGGACGCGATGCTTGTCGGCGACGAGCACCGCGTCGGCGGTTTCGACGACCACCACGTCCTTCAGCCCGACGCAGGCGATCAGGCGGCCCTCGGAGCGCACGAAGCTGTCCTCGGTACCCTCGAAGACGACGTTCCCGCGCGATACGTTGCCCGCGTCGTCCTTCGGCATGATTTCCCAGATCGCGTCCCACGAACCGACGTCGGACCAGCCCGCCGTCAGCGGCACGATCACGCCGCGAATGCCCAGCTCGCGCGCGTCGGCGAGGCGTTCCATCACGGCGTAGTCGATCGAGTCGGACGGACATTCGGCGAACGATACGGCGTCCGCCTTGAAGAACGGACCTTCCTGGGCGCCGTTGCGCCACGCCGACTCGCAGGCGGCGTGGATCTGCGGCTGCAGCGCCCGGATCGCGTTGAGCCAGGTCGACGCGCGCACCACGAAGATGCCGCTGTTCCACCAGTAGTCGCCCGATTGCAGGTATTGCTGCGCCAGTTCCTGATGCGGCTTTTCGACGAAGCTTTCGATCGCATGGCCGCCCGTCGCGCCATGACTGCCCGGCACCGACTCGCCGATCTTGATATAGCCGTAGCCGGTTTCCGCGCGCCGCGGCAGCACGCCGAGCGTGACGATGGCGTTGTCCTGCGCGTAGCGCGCCGCCAGAGCGACCGATTCCTGGAAGGCGCCGGTGTCCGCGACCGCATGATCGGCCGGCATCACCACCAGCACCGGATCGCCGTGGCGCTCGCGCGCCTCGAACGCGGCGAGCGTCAGCGCCGGCGCGGTGTTGCGGGCGGCCGGCTCGAGCAGGATGCGCGGCTGCAGGCCGCGCGCGTTCACCTGCGCGGCGCTGGTGAAGCGGTGCTGTTCGCCGCAGACGAGCAACAGCGTGTCGGCGAGATCCGCGTTCGTGATGCCGGTCAGGCGGCGCGCGGTCGCGGACAGCGGCGATTCGTCGGAGATCAGGTCGATCAGCTGCTTCGGGTGATGCTCGCGCGACAGCGGCCAGAGCCGGGTGCCGGAACCGCCCGCGAGAATGACGGGGAGGATGCGCGGCGGCGTGTCGGACGAGGTCGGTTCAGTGGTCTTGCTCGGGAAATCGGTCATCGGTTCGCCCCGGAATCGGCGGGTAGTCGGTTGGTGAACACAAAGCGTTCGCTGTCGGTGCGCGATTCGATGCCGGCGGCCTGCGCCGCGCTGCTCGCGCGCTTGATCAGGGTTCGTACCGCTTTCGACGTGCCGCCGACCGGGCGGACCATGCCGATGTACGGCGCGCCGTGTTCGAGGAACGGGCCGTCGACCTTGCGAAAGCCGAAACGGTTGTAGAACGCTTCGTGATGGGCCGGCGCGTGGGTACGCACCGGTGCGTCCGGCCAGCGGGCGTGCGCCGCGGCGAGCACGTGGTCGACGAGTGTGTCGATCGTGCCGTCGTCGCGATGCGCGGCGCTCGTCAGCCAACGGTCGATCGTGGTTTCCGGATCGATGTCGTCGCCGGCCAGCAGTCGCGCGTAAGCGGCGACTGCGGGTTTGTCGGTGCGCTTGTCCAGCGCGAATACGTGAACGGCGCCTTCATCCTTGCCGTCGATATCCAGATAGGTATGCGCGTCCTCGACAACCAGAACGGCGTTGCGCGCGCGCAGGATCATGTAAAGCTCGGTCGAACTCAGGTGTCTGAATTCGCAGCATGTCCAGTCCATGATGGCAATTCCTCGTCTTCCGGCCGCGGTCCGCATCTGCCGGATGTGCAGGTGCTGCAGGAGGGATACGCAGCCTCATCCTATCCGTCCACGATACGGACGGACCCTCTGTTTTTCTGTTCGAAAGCGTACTGTTTAGTGATTCGCGCCGTTTCGGCAGGGATCGGTGAGCAATGCGGGAATACTGTGCGGTTCCGCACATAGAAGAAGGGGGCTTGTTCGGATAATGACGGAAAGGCGAATGACGGCCCGAGAGTGCCGTCGGGCGCGAAACAGGCTGTATTCGATTCAGAACAGAAGCGAAAACAAGGATGCCGTATTTGAAGGTAGCAATCGTTCACGACTGGCTGGTGGTACACGGCGGCGCCGAGCGCGTGCTCGCTCAGATGATCGATTGCTTTCCGCAGGCCGACATCTTCAGCCTTGTCGATTTTCTGGACGACCGTTCGTGCCTGCGCGGCCGGCCGGTGCGTACCTCGTTCATTCAGAAGCTGCCGTTCGCCAAGGCGAAGTACCGCAGCTATCTGCCGCTGTTCCCGCTCGCGATCGAGCAGTTCGACCTGTCCGGCTATGACCTGATTCTCTCCAGTTCGTATGCGGTCGCGAAGGGCGTGTTGAACGGGCCAGATCAGCTGCACGTGAGCTATGTGCACTCCCCGGTGAGGTATGCGTGGGATCTGCAGCACCAGTATCTGAACGAGGCGGGGCTCGCGCGCGGCGCCAAGTCGGTGCTGGCGCGCACGCTGCTGCATTACATCCGCAACTGGGACGCGCGCTCGGCCAACGGCGTCGACGTGCTCGCCGCGAATTCGCGCTTCGTCGCACGGCGTATCCGCAAGACCTACCGGCGCGACGCGACGGTGATCTACCCGCCCGTCGACGTCGAGCATCTGGCGCTGCGCGCCGACAAGGACGATTTCTATCTGACGGCATCGCGCCTCGTGCCTTACAAGCGGATCGACCTGATCGTCGCGGCGTTCTCGCGGACGCCCGAGCGCCGGCTGGTCGTGATCGGCGACGGGCCGGAGATGGCGAAGATCCGCGCGCTCGCGGGGCCGAACGTCACGCTGCTCGGCTATCAGCCGTTCGATGTGCTGCACGACCATTTGCAGCGCGCGAAGGCATTCGTGTTCGCGGCGGAAGAGGACTTCGGCATCTCGCCGGTCGAGGCACAGGCGTGCGGCACGCCGGTGATCGCCTACGGCAAGGGCGGCGTATGCGAATCGGTGCGCGCGACGGGCGCCGCGCCGACCGGATTGTTCTATCCGGAGCAGACGGCCGATTCGCTGCTCGATGCGCTGACGCGCTTCGAGGCGATGCCGCCGGGCGCCTTCGATCCGCGCGCGTGCCGCGCGAATGCGGAGCGCTTCAGCGCCGCGGGGTTTCGCTCGGCGTTCTCGCGACTCGTGATGGACGGCTATGCGCGCCTGCGCGCCGAACTCGACGCGCAGACGGGCGCATCGGAGCGCGAGGCCGGCGCGGACGCCGCCGCATCGCTGCCCGTCGATCCTCACGACGGGAAGCTCGCGCGCGCCTGAGCGCGCGCGGCTGCCCATTGACGACCCGCCATGTCATTACTGCTATTTCTGACCCATTTCGGCGATCCGTACATGACGGCGCCGCTTGCCGCCGCGGTGCTGGGCTGGCTGGCGGCGACCGGCCGCCGCCGCGCCGCGATCGAATGGGGCGCGGGGATGGCGTGCGCCGTCGGCCTGGTCGCGCTGAGCAAGTTCGTTTATGCGGGATGGGGGATCGGCATCGATGCGCTGCAGTTCACCGGCGTGAGCGGCCACACGATGTTGAGCGCGGCGGTCTATCCGCTCGTCGCGGCGATCTGCGCGCGCGACGAACGGGTGCGGGCCGCAGCTTGGGGCGGCTTGTCGTTCGCGCTGGCGATTGGCTTGTCGAGAGTGCTGCTCGGCTTCCATTCGTGGTCGGAAATCGTGTCGGGCGGCGTGCTCGGCGCCGGCGTGGCGGCCATGACGCTGCGGCGGATGCGGGTTGCGCGCGGTGTGCTTCGCGACGCGGCCGGGCCGGCCGGTGATCGCACGGCGGCGGTGCCGCGTGCGGCGGCCCGTTCCGCGCATGCGCGCGCGACGGTCTGTTTCGCCGCCGCGGCTTTCGCGATCGTCGTGCTGAGTTATGGCCGCACTGCGCCGGTCAGCGCGTGGATCTCGGTTAATGCGCCGAAAATGGCGGAATGGAGCCGGGTCTGGTTCGACGATATTCGTTGAATCCGCATGAACCGGGTGCGCGGGCATCGCGGACGGGCGCGAGCCGTTTCCTACGATAAATAGCGGAGAACGGGCTGTTTCACTCGTTCACAGTTATTACGGGGAGCACGTTACACAATCGGCGGGCGCCAAAGGGATTGGCTGTCGGTATTCATCGCAATCGATTATGCAATGGTCAACGATCGTCAAATCAGCGTTGTGAATTGAATCGCTAAAGAGAGTGAATGGTAGAGTAACTTCCACAGTCAATTTCATAAGCATGCCGCAATAAGGTCACCCCGAAGGCGTAGTGAATATGGATTGTGTGGCGGTTCGCACAATCGTCCGATCGAAGCAGGCGCACCCAGCCTGACCAGGGCGTTCAGCACATGTTTCGATCTTCGTGCATGTTGGCTTGGTGTTGTCCTGGATTTCCTGCATGGCTGACTGCAATTCCTGTGACGTACCGCAGATGAAGAGGCCCGGCCGTTAAACGCCGCCGCCGCGTTCTTTGCGAAATCAAATAATTCATAGACAGACCAACGAGGCATCTGATGTGCGCTCCCGAACGATTCGGACGGGCGCAGCCCGGATTATGTCCTGGCTTCGCATACAGACGGGGACGGACAGCCGGTCATTGCGCGATGCGCTGCGCGTGCACGGCGGAGTCTGACCGCCGCGCGTCGCCGGCGTTAATTGGCCGTGCCCGGTCGGGCCGCCAGTCCCTCTTCAGCCGTTCAACGCGAAGGCGCGCGTGCGTGCCCGCGCTGACTCGCTCGGTGCTCTCAAAGGTTAGAGTCGTGGAGTAGACAGGGTCAGTTCATTATGGAGGCACCAATGACGACGAGCGCGATCATCGGGGGTCTCACTCGGAGATCTTCCCAACAGCGCCCGCTGATTTACTGGACGCATGCAGCGTCGATGCTGCTGCGCAAGGAGCTCGCACGGCGCGACTGGAAGGTGTCCGTTGTCTCGGGCGCGAATCAGGTTCGGCAACCGGCCGGGGAAGTCACGGGCGGGATTCTCGATCTGAGCGCCGTGCCGAGCGGCGAGCTGGGCGGCGTCGCGGCCGTGTGCGCCGCGCTGCGCAATGTCGCGTGGGTGGCGCTCATCGAATCGCATCAGGCAACCGTGCCGGAAGTGCGGGCGCTGCTGCGCGACTACTGTTTCGACTACATCACGTTGCCCGCGTCGCCCCAGCGGATCGCGGACGCGGTCGGCCATGCGTACGGAATGGAGTGTCTGTTCGCGCCGAGCGCGGTGCCCCTCGCAACGGCCGAGCAAGGCATGATCGGCACCTGCGATGCGATGCTGCAGCTGTTCGAGACGGTGCGGCGCATCGCGCGCACCGACGCGCCGGTGCTGGTCTCCGGCGAAACCGGGACCGGCAAGGAACTGACCGCCGCGGCCATCCACCAGAATTCCGCGCGGCGCGCGGGGCCGTTCGTCGCCGTCAACTGCGGCGCGATTCCGCCGCATCTGCTGCAATCGGAATTGTTCGGCTACGAACGCGGCGCGTTCACCGGGGCGAGCATGCGCAAGATCGGGCATGTCGAATCCGCCAACGGCGGCACGCTGTTGCTCGACGAGATCGGCGACCTGCCGCTCGAAAGCCAGGCGAGCCTGCTGCGATTTCTGCAGGAGCGGACGATTCACCGTTTGGGCGGTAGCGACCCCGTGCCGGTCGACGTGCGCATCGTGTCGGCGACGCACGTCGACTTGCGCGGCGCGATGAACGAAGGCCGCTTCCGTGCCGACCTGTTTCACCGGCTGTGCGTGCTACGCATCGATCAGCCGCCGTTGCGCGCGCGCGGCAAGGATATCGAGTTGCTCGCGCGTCACATGCTCGAACGCTTCAAGGCGGATGCGCGGCACCGCGTGCGGGGTTTCTCGACCGATGCGATCTCGGTGCTGTACAAGCACGACTGGCCGGGCAACGTACGCGAGTTGATCAACCGCGTGCGCCGCGCGCTCGTCATGGCCGAGGGGCGGCTCATCACCGCGCACGATCTCGAACTCGAGCATTGCATCGAGGCCGCACCGCTGTCGGTGGCGGCCATCAGGAAATCGATCGAGCGCGAAGTGATCGAACTGGCGCTGCTGCGCAATCGCGGCCGCCTGGCGGGCACCGCACGCGAACTCGGTATCTCGCGCGCGACGCTATACCGCTGGATGGAGGCGTACGGCATCGAGCGCCCGCGCAACACCGCTTCGTCCACCTGACGCCGACGCGGCGCCGGGACCGTCACGGCCCGGCGGCCGCGCGTCCCGACCCGGCGATCAGGCCGACGCCGTGCGCGACGCGCGGCGTTTCTTATCGGCCGCCTGAAGGGGCGACAGCGCCCCGGCGACTTTTCCCGGCCAACTCGTCAGCGTTTCCACGCACAGCGCGATCACCGTCTCGGCCGCGGCCGACCCGTAGACCGAATGGTCGAGATCGCGGATCTTCGTGACGCTGGCTTGCCGGTATTCCTTGAACGCGCGGCTCGACGAGCCGAAATGACGGCTCAGCTCGTCGACGCCCGGATCGTACTCGCCGTAGACGAACGCGGTGCGCACGCCGCGATGCTCGAGCTCGCGCATCAGGCCGCGCGGCGTGCCGGGCTTCGGCGAGACGCCGACCCGCTCCGCGATGCGCGCCGCCGGCACGCGCAGGCGTGCGACGACGAGCCGCTGCAGCGCACCGAAGACCGGCCGCAGATCGCGCCGCTCGCGCAGCAGCCGTCGCCATTTGCGCCGGTCGCGCAGCGACGCGAGATAGCCGCGCGCCGAATTGGTCTGCTGTCGGAGCGCGTCATCCAGCGTCATGCCGAGGGGCCAGATGAAGCGCGGCAGGTTGACCGCGATCACGCCCGCCAGCGACGGCGAGCGCGCGGCCGCGTGCAGCGACGAGTAGGCGCCGCTGCATACGCCGAACGCGACGACCGGGCGATGGCCATGCGCCGCGAGCCAGTCGGCGGCGATCGCGACGTCGGCGATGGTCCGTTCGGCGTACAGCGCGACCGACTGGTCGTCCGGCGCATGCGGGCCGCTGTCGCCGATGCCGTTGACGTCGATCCGCAGCGACGAGATGCCGTGCCGCGCAAGCGTGCGCGCGAGCCGGACCGCGATCCGGCCGTCCGCGCTGCGCGGATTCGCGGCGGTGTTGGCGATCAGGAGCAGCGGTACGTCGGTGCGGGCCGGCGCGTGCTCGTCGGGTTCGCACAGCATGCCGACCAGCCGGTCCGGGCCGATCCGCACGAGCCGTTCGACCCGGCCGTTCGATGCGAATGCGATGGGCGGCTCCGGGGCCGCGGCGTGCAGGGGCGCAGCGGCGGGCGCGTCGCCCGCGATCCAGCGCGTGAGCGTGTCGAGCATGCGCAGCGGCAGACGCGAGCGGGCGCCTTCCTGCAGCGTCGTCGACCATTCGTCGAAGATCTCGCTGTCGACCGCCACGCCGCGCGCTTGCAGCGCGCCGCGCAGCGCGGGGCCGGCGCCGTACTCGGTGTCGGCGAGCAAGGCCGTGCGGGGCAGGTTCCGCGCGGCGGCGACCGCGTCGCACAGATTGACCGTTCTCAGCGCGTCGACGAGATCGGCGGGATAGCGGTGCCCGAGAATGTTGAGCCACGGTTCGTCGTGATGCCCGGTCCGCACGGCGGGCGGCGCGGTGTCGAGCCAGCGCTGCTGGACCAGCGACAGCTCGCGCAGATACGCGCGCCCGCGCACCACCGGCGCGAGCGCGACGAGCGCATCGACGTCCGGCGCGGCCTGGCCCGGTTCGTCCGTCTCCTCGTCGGCACCCGCCGTCGCGAGCAGCGCGAAGGCCGCGCCCGTGCGAATGCCGACCAGCGTCAGGTGCTCGAGCCGGGCGCTCGCGCGCAGCGTGCGGATCGCGCCGCGAATGCTCGCGAGGCTGCTGCGGAAGCGGTCCGGCGCCAGATCGTCGCCCGCCGAATCCCCGCTCGACGGATAGTGGAAGCGCAATACCCAGAGGCCGCGGTCCGCCAGGCGCTCCGCGATGGCGCGGATCAGCTTGTGGGTCCACAGCGCTTCATGCCCCAGCGGTTCGCACAGTACGACGCCGTGCGCCGTGCGTCCCTCGTGCAGCCATCCCAGGCAATCGTTGAATTGGATTGGTCTCAATTTTCTGTCCTCGGGCGAATGGTCTTGTTCGAATTGATGGCACGGACTTCGATCGGTAGCGGATCGGACGGCCGATTGGATTGCGCGGTGACCGCGTCTGGAAATAGGCAAGAGGGGGGCGCCGCGATCAGTTCGATCCGCGCGGCGGCACCCGGCGCGAGATGGAACCAGTCGTCCCGCGCGAACCAGCCCGGCGCGCAGAGATGGACGTAGCGGGCGAGGTGGCGCGTCTCCAGCTCGACCCACCATCGGCCGTCGCGGCACACGGTGCGGGCCTCGAGGCCGAGATCGCGCGGTTCGAACACGCCGGCGGCGGTGCGCTCCGGAAAATGGAACGCCTGCGACAGCAGCGTGCCGTCGGTTGCATACAGCGAGGCGACGACGCTGTCGTGCTCGCGCGGTCCGAACCGGTACGCATAGGTGAAATCGAAGAAGCGTTCGAGCAGGTCGGCCGACGACAGGCAATGGCTCGCGTGCGGTGCCACCCGCAGCATGCGTTCGGCGCGGGCGACCGGCGTGCGGCCGTCGCGCAGCGCGACCAGTTCGACGCGCGCGTCGAGCGGCGCGGGCGTGTCGTTCAGCACATGGACGTCGACGCCGTTCAGCCCTTCGTCGGTCAGCAGGATCTGCCGGGGCTGCGATACGCGCCTGAACGCATGCCACGCGGATTTCGGCAGACCGTGCGCGTCGACGAGCCCCCAGCCCGCGCCGGGCATCACGTCCTGGTACTGCCAGACGAGCGCGCCCGCGCAGCGCGAGCCGGCGCGCCGCCATTCGGACAGCGTCTCGCCGACGAGATCGGCGACCACGGCGCGCGACAGCGCGAGGTAGCGGGCCGGGTCGCGGCTGCGCAGCGGCGCGGCCGCGATGCCGTAGAGCGTCTGCAGGTAATGATCGCGGACGTCGTCGAAATCCCACGGTGCGCCGCGATCGCGCGGCACGGCGCGTTTCCATGCGGGTTCGTGCGGGGCGGGGGAGCCGATCGCGGCGAGGGTCGCGTCGCACGGCACGTTGGCGAACGCCAGGCATTCGCTCGCGAAGCGCACGTCGGCGCGGCGGGCGTCTTCCGGCGGCCGAAGATAGGCGCCCACGCCGTAGTAATGCGATACGCCGTCGCGCGGGCTGAACGGCAGCACGCCGCCGTGCGGCGAGTCGCTCACGTAGATCGCGTCGGGGCGGTACGCGGCGGCCAGCTCGGCGAGCAGATGCGCGGTGAGGGGGACTTGCCGCTGCGCGGCGCTCAGGCCGACCATCGCGGCCTGCTGCGCGATCTCGCTGCCGCCGCAGAGCACGGCGATGCACGGGCTTTGCGCGTGGCGTGCGAGGAACTGCCGCGCCTCCTGTCCGACGGCGTCGATGAAGCGCGCGTCGGCCGAGGGATAATCGAAGTTCGCGAACATGAAATCCTGCCAGACCAGCAGGCCCAGTTCGTCGCACAACGCATAGAACGCGTCGGCCTCGTAGGTCATCGTCCCGCCGAGCCGGATCATGTTGAAGCCCGCGTCGCGCGCGAGTTCGAGTGCGTGCCGGTAGGCGGCCGGCTCCGCGTGGAGGCGCACCGGATCGGCGCTCGTCCAGCACGCGCCGCGCGCGAACACCGGGATGCCGTTCACCGACAGCGCGAAGCCCCGGCCGTCGTCGCCTCGCTCGACGGCGATCTCGCGAAAACCGGTCTTGCGGAGCGGCGTTCGCACGCCGTTCAGTTCGAGCGCGACGTCGTACAGCGCGGGCTCGCCGTGGGTATGCGGCCACCATCGCGCGACGTCCCTGATCGTCAGTTCGGCGTGGCCGGTGCGGGGGCCGGTCCGCGCGAGCGGAACCGAGTGGCCGCCGCAGACGAGGCGGGCATCGTGCAAGGCGGTGAGCGGGGCGGTGAATTCGACGGTCGCGTCGAGCACGCCGTCGCGGCCGTCGACACGGGCGCGCAGCGCGTGGCGCAGGACGGCGGGGCTGGCGGCCGGGTCGATCAGTTCGACCGCGCGCCACGGGCCGATCGGTTCGATCGACGGAAACCAGCCGGGCATGTGGCCCAGTAGCGTGGTGCGGACTGCGCGCAGCCCCGGCGAATCGATGAGGCGGGTGCGCCAGCGGGCGCGGCCGGACGGCGGCGCCTCCTTGAGGTGCCGGTTCAGCGAACGGAAGCACAGGTACAGCACGCTGGTTCCCGTCAGCGTCACGTCGATTTCGTGCGCGACGAACATGCTGTCCGAGCGCAGCACGAGCATGTCGTCGAGCCACACCTCGGCAATCGTCGCGAGACCCTGCAGCCGCAGCAGGCGCGGGCCGGCGCCGCGCAGTGCCGTGCGATACCAGTAATCGCTGTCGCCGAGCGGATAGGGCGCGGCGGGATCGAAGCGCTGCGCGGCGGCGAGCGCTTGCGCGACCGTTCCGGGCACCGGTGCGTCGCACCAGCCGGTGCTTGCGAGTGCCGAGGGCCGGGCGACGGCGCCCGCGGCACTCGCGCAGAGGGTCCACCCGGCGCCGAGTCGCGCCAGGCTGTCCGGCGCGGAGCTCATCGAACGGGCGAAGCAGTCCTGGGCGGCGCCGACGACCTGCCGAACGGCGTCTCCGGTTCAATCCTGGCGGGAGGCGAGATCGCGGCGACGCCGTCGATCAGCGACGTGTAGGCGCGCTCGAGGATGTCGAGGCTGCTGTCGCCGCGCTCTTCCTTGCCGCGCGCGCAGGCGCGCGCGAGCCGGAATTCGAGCACCATCGATTCCGACGCGATCGTGTCGCACGCGGCGGTCAGCGAATCGAACGGACCGCTGCAGCCGCTTGCTTCGAGCCAGCGCAGATAGCGGCCGAACAGCTCGAAATTCGCGCCGAGCTGTCGCACCGTGTTGAACGAGTAGGCGTGGAAGAATCCGATCGGCCGCGACGCGATGGCCTGTGCGTCGATGGCGAGACGGCTGCGGAACGCCGCGATCGGGTTGCGCGCCGGAAGCCGTTTCAGGTGGCGGCGGAGCAAGCCGAGCGACGCGTCGCACAGCGCCCGCTCCTCGAGCGGCGCGAAGCGGCGCGTCGCGCGTTCGACGTACGGCGCGAGCCGTCCGGGCACAGCGGAGGCGCCGAACAGGCCGTCGTAGTCGTCGCCTTCGGCGAGGTAGTAGCCGCTGTTGTGGAAATAGCCGACCCGGCGCTGTTCGCGGTCGATCGCGTCGATGCCGATGGTCGTCTTCGTATGCTCCATCCGGTAGCTGGCGCCGCGCGTATCCGGCAGATACCACGCGTCGACCTCGACGAGCATCAGGTTGCCGCGCGCGACCTGCTGTTCGACGTGGATGTCGACCGGTTCGAAGATCGCGTGCTCCTGCACGACGACGCCGTACAGCGCTTCCAGATCCTCGAGCGGAAACTTGAAGAACGAGAACTGGTCGCCCTCGAAATCGAGCGTGACCGCGAACGGCAACGCCGGATACGGGTTGAGCCCCCACCAGCCGAGCACCTCGATCCACAGATCGACGTAGCAGTTGGTCTGCTTCCAGACCATCTGCGGCCCGTGCAGCGGGTGCGGGCGATAGTGCTTCGCACGATGCCGGATATCGACGAACAGGTCGTCCAGCGAGGCGCCCGCGGGCGCTGCGAGCGCGCAGGCGTTCATTGCCGCCCCCACAGCACGTCGCGCACCGCCTGAGGCCACTGGTCGAGATCGAAGCCGTGGTGACGGAGCAGGCCGAGCGTCAGGCGCTCGAGGCCGAAGCCGACGCAGCCCGTGTGCGCGACGTCGGCGGCGGCCGTCTTGATGCCCCACAGCAGACCGAAGTGATCCATGTGGTAGTTGAAGCTCAGGCAGGCGGTCAGCCGGCCGTCGTGCTCGATCGGGATCAACAGTTCGAACTTGAGATTCTGTTCGCGCTGGCTGTTCGCGACGATCTTGCCGCCGCGCCCGAAGAACGGATCGTTGGCGAGATCGATGCTGTTCGGCAACTGCAGCGACTCGATCATCCGGGTACCGCGCTCGATCCAGTTCTGACGGAACGCGAGGATCTGCTCGGGCGTGCCGATGCGGATGTATTCGCGCATCCGGAACAGTTGCATCCGGGTCGGATCGAGCGACGGCTCGTGGCGGAAGCAATACGAGAAGACGTCGACGATGCGGCCGTCCTCGGGCAGCGCGCCGCGTTGCGCGATCACCGGGTACACCGGATAGCATGCGGCCGGCGTCATCACGACGTAGGTCGGCTTCTGATAGCCGGTCCAGTCCTCGCCGCGATCGAGGCATTGCAGCACGCGCTGCTGATCGTGCTCGCTGCCGCAGAAGCTGTGCACGGTGCCGGCGAGCTGCGGGAAGCTCTTCAGGTACTCGCTGCGTTCGAATTCGGGCCGGCTCATCGCCGGCGGAAAGCGCATCACTTCCGCCTGCTGGTCCGCGCCGATACGCGTGATGTAGGCGTCCAGCGCCTCCACGATGCGCTCGAAGCGTTCGCTGCGGCCGAACAGACCCTGCACGCCGGTCGGAATCAGCAGACCGGCGGCGACGAGTTCGTCGCGCAGCGCATTGACGCCCGCGCGGTCGATCGGTGCATCGGCCGCCGCGGTTTGCGCCGACGGGGATTGGATGGTCATGTCGTTCACGAATCTCTCTCCAGCGATGCCGGGCGCAACGCGAGCAAAAGGTTGGCCGTGTTGGCTTCGATGCGGTCGTTGCTGATCATCAGCGGCGCGGAATGCAGGTCGCGCAGATGCCGGCCGAGCGTATACGGCGTGCCGTTCTTGTAGGACGCCATCCCGCAGATCATCATCGCGTGCGACACGACCTCGAGCGCGGTGGCGGACACATAGGTCTTGAGCGTGTTGAGCTCGGCCGCGTGCGCCATCGAAGCCGACCAGGTGCGCGACGTGCAGTTCGCGTGCAGACGCAGCGCGCCGTCGATACGCGCCTCCATGGCCTGCAGCAGCGCGAGCGCGTCGGCGATGCGGCGCGCGGACGGCGGCAGCGCGCTGCCCGCCTTCTGCGTCTGGGCGCGGAAGAACTGATGCGCGCGGCGGAAGGCGTCCTCGGCGATGCCGGTCCACACCGCCGCCCACAGGATGTGCGAGGTCGGCACCATCGTCTGCTCGGCGACTGCGGCGAACGGCACGGGGAACAGCTGGCCGAGCTGGCCGCGCGCGTCGAGCGCGAAGCCTTCGCTGCAGGTGCCGCGCATGCCGAACGTATCCCAGCCGCTGCGGCGCGTGAGCGTGATGTCTTCCTTCAGCAGCGTGACGATCACCTGCTCGGCCGGCGGCGCGGCGGCATCGCGCCGCGCGGTGGCGAGAATCGCGTCGGCGTGCGCGCCGTACGAAATGGTCGGCGCGAGTTTCTGCAGCGTGAACGCACCCTGCTGCGCCTCGATGGCGCAACGGCTGTTGCGCAGGTTGCCGCCGACCTCCTCCTCGGAAGTCGCCGACGCCAGCAGCCATTCGCGCTGCGTCAGCTGCTTGAGAAACAAGCGATGCCAGCCGTCCGACAACGCGTGTTCGACGACGCAGGCCACCTGGATCTGGTGCATCGCATAGATCATCGCGGCCGACGAGCATGCGTGGCCGATGATCCTGCATGCGGAGGCGACGGCGGCGAGCGATGCGCCGCGCCCGCCCAGATCTTTCGGCACCATCGCGCCGAGCAGCAGATGCTCGCGCATCGTGTCGACGGCTTCGGTCGGAAAGCGGGCGGAACGATCGACGTCGTCGGCGAATTGCGCGGCGACCTTCGCGACGAGGCGTGCCGCATCATCGAGCAGATGCTCGTCGGCACCGCCATCTCCCGCCGCGAATTCGCCGCCGGTCTCGGCATCGAAACGCTTCATGCCGAGTGCGCGGCACGCTGCAGTTGCGTGACGGCTCCGGCAAGGGAATCGATGCTTTGAAACAGCTGACGGCTCAGCAGCTCGTCGGGAATTTCGAGGTTGAAGTGGTTCTCGATCGCGAGCAGCAGCTGGATCGTGTTCAGCGACGACAAGCCCGCTTCGTAGAGGTCGTCGCCGTCGGCGACGGTGTCGATCGGCACTTCTAGATGTGCGACACCCTTGATGATTGTTCTCAGTTCGTCTTTCACCTGGCGCTCCGGCATGGATGATGGTCCCCGACCGATGGGCAAGACCCGAGTGCATGCCCATCCGGTGTGTGACAGCTAGTAGACCATCGGGCCCGCGCCGCTTCTGTTCGTCACCTTACAGACAGTTACACGAAAGTGCGCGATGCGGGCTTGGGACCCGTAAAACCGGAAATAATGACCGAAGCGTGTTGCGCGACGAATCAGCTCCGCAACTCGGCGAGCACGCCGACATTGCCTGAAAGAATCTTGTTCATCTCGTCGCGGATGATGGTGTGGCAGCCGCACGCCTGCGCATCGAGTCCGGGCAGGTCGGCCAGGATGATCGAGCTGCGGTACTGGCGGATCAGGCCGGCTTTCTGGATGTCGCCGGCGGCGTCGGTCACGGTCTCGCGGCGCACGCCGAGCATCTGCGCGAGCATGTTGTGGGTCACCTGGATCTCCACGCTGCGCGAACGGTCGTACGCAAGCATGAACCATCGGCACAGCTGATTCTTGAGTACGTGATGGCGGCTGCAGAACGAGATCTGCGTGACCTGCACCATCAGCAGCTGGATGCACAGGAACACCAGGCGGCGCATCTCGGCCGATTCGCGCAGCACGCTGGAGAACATCCGTTCGCTCAAGCGGTACGAGAAGCCGTCGCGGCAAGTGAGGACCCGGCACGGCATCGCGCCGTTGCTGCCGATCAGCTGCTGGCTGACAAGCCCTTCGCTGCCGATCTCGGCGACCTCGAGCGTCATGCCGTCGGACGACGCGTACTGGATCGAGATCACGGTCGTCACGGGCAGGTACACATAGTCGAGCGCCGCGCCGGGCTCGCACAGCACCTGGCCCGACTTCACATGAACGAGCTGCAGATGCCCCGCGAGGGCGGCGCGTTCGACCGTGCCCAGCGCACCGAGGAACCGGTTCGCGTCGCTGCGGTGCGGCAGTTCGATCATGCCGCCGCCCGGCCTGGCGGCCGGCTCTTTGAATTCGCGATGTGTCACGTGGCTTCCTTATCCGGACGGTCGCCCGGAACGATGGCGTGGGCAGATGCCGCCCATGAAATCGAATCGGCCGCGATAGCAGCCGGTCTTTTGATTTGTTAATTCGATTTGACTGTTGAATAGCGAATTTAGATTATCACGCGTTGTTTTTTTGAGGTTTGCATATAATGCGCGATTTCACAAACTTTGACGATTTTTGATTTTCGTTGACGTAATTGGCTTTGCAAGCAGGGTAATCGGGGGATCGATGAAATTGTTAATTCTTCTTTTTTTCAATAGAACCTGTTGGAGACCAGTAGGTATTTTTTGCCTGTCCGGAAAGAACCTATGGCAGTTTTTACAGGTAGATTAAACATTGTTTGATAAATTTCTATATTCTATAAATTTTGCTTATAAATCAGTGGCTTGTGTTGGATGTGCGGTCTGGGTCACACAATGTGGGAAAGGTCGTTTGGCTCAACTATGAGACAGTTTTACACATATTACGGTGTAACCGAGTCTTTCATTTCTGAAATATCCGTATTCACCCTAGGATGGGTCCGAAACGATGCAAACCATTGTGTGTAAAGGAGCGGGCGGGCTCGCGCCGGCGCCGACGCGCAAGGTGTTTCATTGTTCGGTGCAACATCGAATGTGGATCGTGACGCGGGAAAGTGTTCGCGAATGCGACGCTTTTGAACAAATTAAAATGTGCGGGCAGTGTTAATTCGAATCTGTGCCTTTATATATTAAGGAAAAGAAGCAATTGGCACGTAAATCGCTTTAGGGTTCCGGCGCCCCTTTTAGAGGGCGGCACGGCAACGTGCATTGAGGACGACCAGCAGGCCGCCGACACGACCCAGAGGTAATGAGAGATTCATGCCGTGACCGTGTCTTGCGAAAGCGGATACCCGCGCCGCATACCGAGCGGCGCAGACAAACCGGGACACGAACATGCTGCATCAAAGAGATGGTTTCCACACCAACGCCCTGCTCGGCTCGCTCACCGAGGACAGCTTGCGCGCCCTCGAGCCGCATCTCGAGCTGGTGAAGATCAAGAGTGCGCAGTTGCTCTACGGCGCGGACGAGCCGATGCGCCATCTGTATTTCCCGACCACCGCGATGATGTCGGTGCTGTATCTGATGGAAGACGGCGCGATGGTCGAAGTGGCCGCGATCGGCAACGAGGGAGCGGTCGGCGTCGCGACGCTGGCGGGCTCGGGCGCGATGTCGAGTCGCGTCGAAGTGCGCAGCGGCGGATTCGCGTACCGGATTCCGACCCACGTGTTCCGCCAGGAATTCGACCGCTCGCTGGACACCTATGAGCTGATGCTGCGCTATTGGCAGGCGGCAATGACGCAGATCGCCCGCAGCGCGCTGTGCAATCGCCACCATTCCGTCGGCGAGCAGCTGTGCCGCTGGCTGCTGCTGGCGCACGACCGGATCGAAGGCGACGAGCTGGCGGTCACGCAGCAGACCATCGCCAACATGCTCGGGGTGCGCCGCGAGGGCGTGACGGAAGCGGCGGGCAAGCTGCAGGAAGCCGGCCTGATCCGGCAGCGCCGAGGACACATCACCGTGCTCGACCGCGTCGGCCTCGAACGGCACGCGTGCGAATGCTATCGACTGATTCGCGGCGAGTTCAGCCGGCTGATCGTACAAGCACAGCAGGAACCGGACGTGCCGCTCGGCGTGCCGGCGCTGCATCCCGAGGGACGTCCGCTGCGGGTCGGCGGCTATCGCGACATCGCGCGCTCGGCCGCGTGAGCCTCAGCGGAGAAGCGGACATGGCGGGAATGTTGGCAAGGCTGGCGGATCTCGCGCTGGTGGCGGCGGGTGCGTTGTTGGCCCAGGTGCTGTATGACGGCGGGTCGCTCGACCTGTCCGATGCGCAGCGCGCGTTCGTCGCGTTGCTGTGCGTGTTGACGCTGCTCGTCTTTCCGGCGCTCGGCGTGTACGACCGGTCGCGCGAGCAGATGTCCTACCCGACGCTCGCGCGGGTTCTGCTCGCGTGGCTCGCCGTCGCGGCGTTGGCCGCGGCGGGCACGATGCTGCTGCATCGCGGCACCGACGTGTCGCTGCTGTGGCTCGGGCGGACGGTGCTGATGTCGGGCGTGATCCTGCTGCTCGGCAAGGCGTCGATCCACGGCGTCTGGAATGGCGTGCGACGCGCCGGCGGACATCGCCGCCGGGTCGCGATCGTCGGCTCGAAGGCCTACGGCCGCGCGGTGCTGGAGCAGATGCAGACGACGCTGCAGGACAGCTTCGAGCCGGTGTGCGTGTTCGACGACGCCGTCGGGCTCGCGGGCGCGCAACCGTTCGTCAGCGGCGTGCCGGTGTTGACCGATTTCCGCGAACTGAAGCGGCGCGTGCGCGCCGGTTCGATCGACGAGATCTGGCTGGCGCTGCCGCTGTCGCACGAGCGTCGGATCCAGCGGATCGTGCGGGAGTTTCGTCACGACTTCGTCAATCTGCGCTTCCTGCCCGACGTGCGCAGCATCACGTTCTTCAACCGTTCGGTGACCCAGGTGCTGGGCATGCCCGCGATCAACCTGGCGACCAGTCCGCTGTCGGTGCCGCAGCTGTGGCCGAAGTTCGTGTTCGACCGGCTGTTCGCGCTGGCCGTGCTGATCCCGCTGCTGCCGGTGCTCGGCGGGCTCGCGGTCGCGGTGAAGCTGTCGTCGCCCGGCCCGGTGCTGTTCCGGCAGCGGCGCAAGGGCGTCGACGGGCAGGAGTTCGACATTCTGAAGTTCCGCACGATGCGGGTGCATGCCAAGCATGACGGCGTCGTGCGCCAGGCGTCGCGCAACGACTCGCGGATCACCCGGGTCGGCGCATTCCTGCGGCGCACGTCGCTCGACGAACTGCCGCAGTTCTTCAACGTGCTGTTCGGCCAGATGTCGGTGGTGGGCCCGCGTCCGCACGCGATCGAGCACGACGATCTCTACAAGGAGCTGATCGACGGCTACATGTACCGCTACCGCGTGCGCCCCGGGATCACCGGCTGGGCGCAGATCAACGGCTATCGCGGCGAGACCCGCAAGGTCGAGAAGATGGCCGCGCGCGTCAAGTTCGATCTGTTCTACATGGAGAACTGGACGTTCTGGTTCGACATCAAGATCATCCTGATCACCCTGGTCAGGGGATTCGTCGGCCGCAACGCATTCTGAGGTGCCGCGCATCGACGCGGCATCCGCCACAAGGAGAAACACGATGTTGAAGTCTCTCGCCTCGATGGCCGCGCTCGCGGCCATCTTGTCGGGCTGCGCGCTGGCCCCGGGGCCGGCGCTCGATTCGAGCCGTATGAACGACAACCTCAGTACGCCGACGGATTCGACGGTGTACGACGTCAAGCTGATCACCCCGCAGCTCGTCTATACGCTGAAGCAATCCGACGAGGCCGATGCGCGCGCGCGCGAAGCCGGCATCCAGCCGAGCCTGCCCGCCGGCTTCAGCGACTATCGCGTGGGCGCCGACGACGTGCTCGGCATCACCGTCTGGGGCCATCCCGAACTGACCCGGGGCGGCAGCGTCGATACGTCGCCGATCGGCGACGCGAGCACGCTGCAAGGCACCGGCAGCCTGGGCGGCGTGCTGCAGCAGCAGACCAGCGCGTTCGGCACCAACGGCCAGGGCGAGCTGGATGCGCAGGGCCAGCGGGTCGCCGCCGACGGCACGATCTTCTTTCCCACGCTCGGCCGCGTGCGCGTCGAAGGCCTGAGCCCGGTGCAGATTTCCGCGCTGCTCACCGGCCGCCTGAAAGGGCGGCTTCGGGATCCGCAGATCGACGTGCGGGTGATGCAGTACCGCAGCCAGCGCGTGCAGGTGACGGGCGACGTGAAGAACCCCGGCCAGCTGTCGCTGACGGGGTCCCCGATGCACGTGGTCGACGCGATCAATCGCGCCGGCGGCGGCAATCCCGACGCCGACCTGCAGCGCGTGCTGGTGTCGCGCGGCGGACAGGTGGTGACGATCGACGTGAATCGCATCCTGAACCGCGGCGATCTGCAGCAGAACATCGTGCTGCGCACGGGCGACATCGTGCACGTGCCGGATCACACGCAGAACCGCGTGTTCGTGATGGGCGAGGTGCCGAAGCCGCAAACGGTCTACATGAACCAGGGCCAGCTGTCGCTCGCCGATGCGCTGACCACGGCGGGCAGCATCGATCCGAACGGCGCGAATCCGCGCCAGGTGATCGTGATCCGCCACCCCGATCCGCCGCTCGCGCAGCAGGCGGGCGTGCAGCACGGGCTGCAGGAAGGCATCAAGAAGGTGAATTACGCGCCGGCCAACAACAAGCCGGAAGTGTTCCGGCTCGACATGACGCAGGTCGACGCACTGATGCTCGCGACCGAGTTCGACATGAAACCGCTCGACGTCGTGTATGTCGGCACGGCACCCGCCGCGCGCTTCAACCGTCTGCTCGCGCAGATCCTGCCGTCGGCCGAATCGTTCTACCTGATCTGGTCGGTCGCGCGTAACCGCTGAGCGGCGGCACGCGATGTCGGGCCCGCGCGAGCGCGTGCGGGCCGTGCGTGAAGGCGAGCGCGCGTGTCGTGCGACGGCGCGCCCGCCGCTTGACCGTGCGCGTCGCGATGCGATGCCGCACGTCGGCGGCGCGCGGGAATCCGCCGATTCAAGCGAAGGCGGAGCCGTCGCGCCGCGCATGCCGGGCGGCGCCGCGGATCGCCGTGCGCGTCCGTGCCGGTTATGCGGGCAAGCGCACAGACCGGGCGGTCGCGAATGGCGACACTGAAGCGCCTGGATCCTGTCCGCGCAACGTGCGCGCGGCGCGGTCTTCACCGGATTCTCCACGGCGCTTTCGCCGCAGTTATGACGCCTCTATCCACGCCTGTCCGAACGCCCTCGGGGCGCGAGCCGCACGATCGCGGCGAGTTCGCCGCCGCCGCGCCCATTCAGGCCGCGGCCGGCACCCATGCCGCGGAACTGCCGTATGGCGCGGCGGACGAACGCGCCGCCGCGCGCGCCGTGTTGCCGGCGCCGATCGCGATCAACGGCAAGTTCGCGTCGCAGCGCCTGACCGGCGTGCAGCGGGTCGCGCACGAGTTCACCGCCGCGCTGGCCCGTCTGCTGCCCGCGAGCGCGCACAATCCGACGCTGGTGGTGCCGCGCGACTACAGCGATGCGGCGTTGCCGCCCACGCTGGCGCGCCGCGTCGTGCCGCGCTTTCGCGGCGCGCTGTGGGAGCAGCTCGCGCTGCCGTTCGCCACGCGCGGCCAGACGCTCGTGAGCCTGTGCAACATCGGGCCGCTGTTCAAGCGCAACCAGGTGCTGATGATCCACGATGTCGCGGTATTCGATTTTCCGGAAGGCTATTCGTTGGCGTTCCGGATCTGGTATCGCTTCGCGTTCATGCTGCTCAAGCACAACGTGCGGCACATCCTGACCGTCTCGAAGTTCTCGAAGGAGCGGATCGTCGCGCGGCTGGGCGTCGCGCCCACCGACGTGTCGACGATCATTTCCGGCGTCGATCATTTCGAGCGGATCGACGCCGACGACACCGTGCTCGCGCGTCTCGGCCTCGCCTACGACCGGTTCGTGCTGGTGGTCGGCTCGCTCGCGCCCGGCAAGAACCTCGCGCGGATCCTCGAAGCGATCGCGCAGCTCGAACGCACCCACAGCGATTTGAAGTTCGTGATCGCCGGCGGCTCGAACGTGAAGATCTTCGGAACCTCGACGCTGGCGGACGGCGTTCAGGCGAACAACGTCACGTGGGCGGGCTACGTGAGCGACGGCGAGCTGAAAGCGCTGTACGAGAATGCCGGCTGCTTCGTGTTTCCGTCGCTGTACGAAGGCTTCGGGCTGCCGCCGCTCGAGGCGATGTCGTGCGGTTGCCCGGTGATCGCGTCGCGCGAGGCGTCGCTGCCCGAGGCGTGCGGCGACGCCGCGCTGTACTGCGACGCGCGCGATTCGGCCGATATCGCCGCGAGGATCGCCCAGCTGATGGGCGACGCCGGGTTGCGGCAGCGCCTGCGCGACGAGGGGCGCGCGCATGCGGGGCAGTTCCGCTGGGATCGCGCCGCGAAACAGCTGATCGGCGTGCTGCGCGCGCTCGATTGAAGCGGGGCCGCGCCGCGTTTCCGGGCCGGATCGGCAACGCCGCGTGACGGCTGCGTGACGCGCTTCGCGCTGCTGCAATGGCGGCGAAAAGAGTGGCATGATGCGGGCTCCTTATCTCGATATGTCCCGACCCGTCATGTCGCTTTCATTTGTCTTGCCAACCCGCCGCGGCCGATATCTGCTGTGCGCCGCGATGGCGATGGGCGTCGCGGCCTGCAAGGCGCCCGATCCGCAGGCGCGCGTCACGGGCGACGCCGGCCCGAGCCATCTGCTGCGCCTGAGTTCCAAACAGACCACGATCGATCTCACGAACGCCGAACGGGCGTCGCTCGTGCGCGTCCAGCAGCGCACGTTCGCGTCGAGCACGCCTGCTGCCGCGGCGGCGGCCGGCGAGGTCGCGCTGCGTGCGCTGGAGTTCGAACCGGTCACGGTGGATGCGGGCGGCTCGCTCGTCGAGGGCGAGCGCAACCGGGTGGTCGGCGACCGAGCCCACGAAGCGATCCGCGCGATCTTCAAGGCGAAGGGCGTGCCGCTGTCCGCGCGGACCGATCATGAAAGCGCGCACGCGCTGTTGCTGATGCGGCCGTTGGCGGGCGGCGGCGTGTCGGTGTGGGCGCGCTTCACGGTCACGCAATGGAACACCAACGGCGATTCGACCACGACCACCGTCACCGATCCCGCGTTCTACGCCGGCTTCTTCGACCGTCTCGGCCTGCACTGACGGCGAGCATGGCGCGCCGCGCTCAGAACCGGTAGCCGATGCCGGCCTGGATCACGTCGGTATCCTGGTTGTAATGCGTGACCACGCGGTTCCACGTGAGCCGGGTGGTCCAGCGGCGGCTGATCCGGTAGCTCGCGGAGATCGAGATCAGGCCGGCCAGGCGGCCGTCTCCCGGCCCCGGTTTGTCGCGGATGTTGCGCTGGTCGATCGTGAGGTACGCGCCCGCGCCGACACCGAGCGTGACCCGGTCGTCGAGGAACGCGCGCGTGAGCCACAGCTGCGACGCGAGGCCGTTGCGCCGGATCGATTTCTTCGAGCCTTCGTACAGGTAGGTCGCGGTCCAGTCGACGTACTGCGCGATACCGCGCCGGTACTCGAGACTGCCGCCGAGCGCGCTCGGCGACTTCTCGCTGTTAAGGATCGTTTCGCCGAGCATCGCGGTGATTTCGTTGTGGGTGACGCGGTCGGCGCGGCCGGCGGCATAGTCGCGCGGCCCGGGCGTATCCGGCGCGTCGAGCTGGTAGCCGACGCCGAACATTGCCGACATGGTGCTCGGCCCGCCGAAGATCTGCGCGCGGTTCAACTGCAGCTGCGCGATCCAGCGATGCGAGGTGTAGTACGCGGCGCGCACGCTCATCAGGACCCCCCAGCCGTGCGAATCGGAATAGCCGCGCCCCTCGGCGGCGGGAATCGTGTCGAAGTAGCGATAGGGGCCGACGCCCGCCGACAGCACGAAGCGGCGGTTCGCGAGCGGCAGGCGCCCCCAGAACTGCACGGCCTGGCCGTCGCGATGATGGTCGGGAATATGCCCCTCGTTGTACCAGGTGAAGCCGACGGCGGCGTACTTGCCGAGCCCTTCCTGGTAATCGAACGCCCACGCATAGCTGTGGCCGTCGTTGCCCCTCAGCAAGCCGCCGAACAGCGCGAACTCCTGCGCGGCCGCCGGTGCGGCATACAAAGCCGCGACGCCGAACGCGCTCCATAGCCAGCGTGATCCTGAGAAGCAGCGGCGCCGATTGTTTCTCGTTGTTGAGCGGTGGGCTGTCACGATGTCGATCCATGGATGCGAGCAAGGTGAAGCGATTCTGGCGCAGGCCGAAGCGGGGTGTCGAGCGCCGTTTTGTCGAGTTTTCTTACCGTCGCCTACCGGCGTAATACGCGTAAAAAACGCGCTCGGGAAGCCGCGTCGGGACGTGCCGATCCTTCCGGTGAAAGCAGCGGTAATCGTGGGGTACCGTGCGATACGGATGCGGCCGATTCTTGCGGATCCGTGTCCGGCGGCGACCGGCGTTTCGCGATCGTCTCCGATGCGGGCGTCCGGTCCGTCGGCCGATCTGCGCCGGCCGGCGCGATCGACTACCATGACGGCTCTGGATCGGCCGGTTCGGCAGTCCGCCGTATCGTCGGGCCGGTCGTCATGACGGGGAGAGGATTCGATGCTTTCGCTTCGCATGTTCCAAATCGGCTTGCTGGCCGGCGTGCTCGTCGCGGGCGGCGTCCAGGCCGAAACGGTGAAGCTGGTTGCCAGCCTGCAGCCGTCGAGCGAGGTGCCGCCGACCACGAGCAAGGGCTCGGGTGCGCTCGACGCGACGTTCGATACCGCGACGCATACGCTGCAATGGCGAATCGCGTATCAGGGCCTGACGGGCCCCGCCACCGCCGCGCATTTCCACGGTCCGGCGCCGGTCGGACAGAACGCCGCCGTGCAGGTGCCGATCCCGAAGGACGCGCTCGCGAGTCCGATCACCGGGGCGAAGCAGCTCACCGACGAACAGGTCACCGACCTGATGGCGGGCAAATGGTATTTCAACGTGCACACCGGTGCGCATCCGATGGGCGAGATTCGCGGTCAGGTGCTGCCCGCGAGTTGAAGCGGCCGGGCTCGCGGCGGCGCGGGTCGTCGCCGGCGGGCCGACCGGGTGTCCGCGGCCCGTCTCCCGATTTCCGACAACGAGTGCGTCCGATGAGTTGGCAAAGCAAGCTCGCCTGCTGGCTGTTGCGCCGGCAGTTCCGTCCCGAAACCCTCAAGCCCGTCATCGATCCGGCACACGCCCGCAAGCTGGTTGCGCGGCGCATGCGGATGCCGCGCCGCGCGCCGCTCGGCTGGCGGCTGCGCGGCGAATGGCTCGAGCGTACCGACGGGGCATCGAAGCGGCTGCTGCTGTATTTCCACGGCGGCGGCTATTACTTCTGCTCGCCCGTCACGCATCGTCCGCTGGTGTTCGCGTTGACGAAGCGGGCCGGCGTCCGGTCGTTCTCGCTCGATTACCGGCTCGCCCCCGAACACCGCTTTCCGGCCGCGCTCGACGACGCGCTGGCCGCGTACCGCGCGGTGCTGGCGCAGGGCACGCCGCCCGAATCGATCGTGTTCGGCGGAGATTCGGCGGGCGGGGGGCTCGCGCTCGCGACGCTCGTCGCGCTGCGCGATCGCGGCGAGCCGCTGCCGGCAGGCGCGATCCTGTTCTCGCCGTGGACCGATCTCGCGGCGACGGGCGAGACCCTGCGCAGCAACGACGGCCTCGATCCGATGTTCGCCGGCGCGGCGCTCGGCCGCGCCGCGCGGCTGTACCTGGGCGACACGCCGGGCACGCACCCGCACGCGTCGCCGCTCTACGCGGATTTCACGGGACTGCCGCCGCTCTTCATTCAGGCGGGCAGCACCGAGGTGCTGCTCGACGACGCGCGGCGCGTCGCCGCCAAGGCGCGCGCGGCGGGAGTCAAGGTGGAGATGGAGATCTGGCCGGATCTGCCGCACGTCTGGCAGATCGGCGTGCCGTTTCTGCCGGAAGCGGGGCAGGCGCTCGATCGCGCGGCGGCGTTCCTGCGCGGCGTCGCGCTCGAACGGGCGACTCAGCGCACGGCCGAGGCGTCGATCGCCTGATAGGCCGCCTCGACGGCGGCCGTGCCGTACTTGCGTTCGAGCCGGCGCACCGCGAAGTGGCCGTGCGCGGCCTGCTGGAAATGATCGATGAACAGCGTGTTGACGGTCGCGCCCAGTACCGCGCCGATCGCGGGAATCGATTTCGCGGCGATCTGTTCGGTGACCTGCACCGAAAAGCGCGCGGCCACCGATTGCAGCAGCTTGAACAGCGCGGCCGACCCGTGCGTCGCGAAGCCCTTCGCCGCGATTTCGGACGACGCTTTCGAGACCGCCTGCGCGAGCGCGCTGCGCAAAACGAAGTAGCCGAAATCGGCGTCCTGGTCGTCGCTGCCCGCCTGCTTGAACCCGTTGCCCATCCCGAGCACCGCCAGGCATTGCAACTGCGCCTCGACGGACGACAGATCCTCGCCCTCGCTGCGCGCGATGTCGCAGATCGAACGGAACATCAGCGTGGTCGTGACGGGTAGCTCGACCGGCAGCGCGAACAGCCCGAACGCGCCGCCCGCCGCGCCGGTGGTGGCGACCGCGAGCTTGTGCAGCAGGTTGCTGGGCTTGTCGGGCGTCTCGCCCGCGCTGGCGACGCCGCCTGCCTTGCCGAGCGTGCGCAGCGCGATGTGCAGGCACTTGCGCAGCGCGAGCTGGGTCGCGTCGTTGATCTTGTCGGTCGCGAAGCCGGGCAGCTTGGCGATCATCTTCTCGATCGGCGCGCCCACCACGCTCGTCAGCTTGATCGTCAGCGACGGGCTCTCGAGCGCCAGCTTCGCGCGGCGCAACGTGTCCAGATCGCCGGCCGACAACGCCGATCCGCCTGCGGCTGAAATTGGTTCCATACCACTCCTTCAAGGCTCGGGGCCGCGATGGCCGCCAGCTAGATTACCCCACACGTGATAACATTTTCGATTCGTTGACTTGTCAAAAGTTGCATCAACAAAAAATGGCTGTCCATACCGCTGCCCACCATTCGAGCGGGCAAGTTTTGCCGTTCCGGGAGTCGCTGCTCGCGATGCTCGGCATTTCATTCGTGACGATGCTTGTCGCCCTCGACCAGACCGTGGTCGGCACCGCGCTGCCGACCATCGTCGCGGAACTCAAGGGGTTCGAGCTGTATGCGTGGGTCGCGACCTCCTATTTGCTGACATCGGTGATCACCGTGCCGATCTTCGGGCGGCTCGGCGACTACTACGGGCGCAAGCCGTTCGTGATCGCGTCGATCGTCGTGTTCACCGGGGCGTCGGTGCTGTGCGGGATGGCGAACGACATGCTGTTTCTCGTGCTCGCGCGCGGCCTGCAGGGGATCGGCGGCGGGATGCTGGTCGGTACCGCGTTCGCGTGCATTCCCGACCTGTTCCCGGATTCGGTGATCCGGCTGCGCTGGCAGGTGCTGATGAGCTCGGCGTTCGGCGTCGCGAACGCGGTCGGGCCGTCGCTCGGCGGGATCCTGACCCAGTACTACGGCTGGCGCTCGGTGTTCTACGTGAATCTGCCGGTCGGGCTGCTGTCGCTGGTGTTCGTCTATCGCTATCTGCCGCACCTGCGCCATGTCGAGCACGAAGGCAAGATGCGGCTCGACTGGCCGGGCGCGCTGCTGATCGCGGCGACGCTCGGCGCGCTGCAGCTGTTCGTCGAATGGCTGCCGAAATACGGCATCGGCAGCTGGCCGTCGCTGCTGCTGGTCGTCGCGCTCGCGAGCGGCGCCGCGCTGTGGTGGTGGGAAAAGCGCTGCGCGCAGCCGATCCTGCCGTTCGACATGTTCCGCAACCGCGCGCTGTCCGCGCTGTTCATCCTCGCGATCCTCGGCGGCTTCGCGATGTTCTCGCTGCTGTTCTACGCGCCGCTGCTGTTCCAGGGCGGGTTCGGGATGTCGCCGAAGGACGCGGGTCTGGTGATCACGCCGCTCGTCGTGTTCATCACGATCGGCAGCATCATGAACGGACGCATCGTGACCCGCATCCGCCATCCGAACGCGATGCTGTACATCGGTTTCGTGCTGTTCGCGCTCGCCTGCATCGGGATCGTCGTGTCGACCCACGTGACGCCCACCTGGCTGCTGATGAGCCTGATGGTCGCGGCGGGCGTGGGGCTCGGCTTCGTGCTGCCGAACCTCACCGTATTCGCGCAGCAGACGGCGGGCCGCCAGCATCTCGGCATCGCGACCGCGCTGCTGCAGTCGCTGCGGATGGTGGGCGGGATGCTCGGCACCGCGCTGACGGGCACGCTGATCAACCAGATGTATTCGAGCGGCGTGCGCGACGCGCTCGGCGCCGATCACGCGTCGCGCTGGCTCGCGCGCCTCGCCGATCCGCAGATTCTGATCGATCGCACCGCGCAGGCGAGCCTGATCGGCGAGCTGACCCGGGCAGGGCATAATGGCGCGCTGTTGCTCGAGGCGGCGCGCGAGGCGCTGGTGAGCGCGATCCATGTCGGCATCGCGGTCGGCGCGGTGGTCGCGCTGTTCGCGGTGTGGCAGAGCCGCCGAGTGCCGCCCATCAAACTGCGGCGCGCCATCGAGCCGGCCGTGACGGTCGATTGATCCCCAACGAATTTTCAACGGAAACGAAGTCAGCGCATGGAAGAACAGGACCGGGTCGCGATCTTGCAGCAGTTCGGGCGAACCTATCGCGCCTTCATGTCGGCGTTCGAGGCGCACGTCGGGCAGCCGCTGCCGCGCTGGCGCATCATGCTTGCGCTGTACAACCACGACGGGGTGTCGTCGCAAAAGCGCCTCGTCGAATTCATGCGGATCGATCCGGGCGCGCTGACCCGTCAGCTCAAGATGCTCGACGCGCTGGGCTGGATCGAGCGCGAACCGGACGCGCGCGACAATCGCGTGACCACGGTGAAGATGACGGAGACCGGGCGCGCGGCGTTCGAGGAATGCCTGCCGCGCCGCAACGCGTTCCTGCACGAAACGATGGCCGCGCTGCCGGACGACGCGCTGAATGCGCTGTCGGGCGCGTTGGCGCTGCTCGAGGCGCGGGTCGCGGAGGTGGGTCAGCCCGCGGCGCGCACGCCGGCCTGAGCCCGGTGATCGCCGCGCCCGCCCGCCGTTCGGGGGCGGGGGTGCAAAAAAGCCGGCAGCGCCGGCTTTTTTTACGTCGATCGCATCAGAGCTCGATGCGCGTGCCCAGCAGCGCGAGGAACTGGGACAGCCAGGCGGGATGAGCGGGCCACGCCGGCGCGGTGACGAACGGGGCGTCGGTGACGGCCGAGTCGACCGGGATGTCGGCATACTCGCCGCCCGCGAGCCGCACCTCGGGCGCGCAGGCCGGATACGCGGAGATCCGCTTGCCTCGGATCACGTCGGCCGCCGCGAGCAGCTGCGCCGCGTGGCAGATTGCTGCGATCGGTTTGTTCGCCGCCGCGAATGCGCGCACCAGCGCGATCACCTGAGGATCGAGCCGCAGGTATTCGGGTGCGCGGCCGCCCGCGATCGCAAGCGCATCGTAGTGCGACGCGTCGGCGTCGTCGAACGCGGCGTTCAGCGTGAACTGATGGCCGGGCTTCTCGGTATAGGTCTGGTCGCCTTCGAAATCGTGGATCGCCGTCTTGATCTTGTCGCCGGCCCGCTTGCCGGGACACACCGCGTCGACGCGATGGCCCACCGCCAGCAGCGCCTGGAACGGCACCATGGTTTCGTAGTCTTCGGCGAAGTCGCCGGTGAGAAACAGGATCCTCTTTGCTGCCATGACTTTCTCCTGACGAGTGCGGGTAGGGACACGACGAAGGGGGCAGTTTACTCCGGCGCCGCGTAGCGGGCGCGACACGGCGGGCCGCGCGCGGCGGCCCGCCGGAGCGGTGCTCAGAAGAACGTTTCGATCACTTCGGTGACGCGGTACTGCGGATCGACGACGAGCAGTTGGCGCCACTTGTCGAACGTGAGGCACGGATGCGAAATGTCGAACGCGATCATGTCGCCGACCTTCAGATCCGCGCCCGCCGGGATCTTCAGGTAGGCGTGCTGGTCCATCAGGCCGGTGATTTCCCAACCCGCGTCCGCACCGAGATCGCGCGGCGCGGTGTCGCGGCCGGGCCGGAAATGGCGGGCCGGCTGCGGCAGCCCCGCGTCGAACGCCGAGTCGCGCTTGCCGAGCGCGACGATCGCGCGGTCCGCCTCCGGAATCGACTGCACGTACGCCCACAGCTGCAGCGCCGGCACCAGGCCTTCGCCCATCTTCTTCGCGATCGGATTGCGCGCGAAGATATCGGTCTGCGCCTGCTTGTAGATGCCGACGTCGTGCGTCAGATAGCAGCCGGGCCGCAGCACGACGTCGATCACGCCTTCCGCCTGGGCTTGCGCGAACTCGTCCGCGACCACGTCGTACCACGCCGAGCCCGCGCCGGACAGCACCGCCGGCGCGCGCGCGAAGCGGCCGTCGCCGGCGAGCCGGCGCGTGAGCGCGACCGCGCGCTGCAGGAACGCGCGCACTTCGGCCTCCTCCTTCAGCACGCCTTCATACAGCTCGATGCCGGCAAGCCGCAGCGTGCCCGCATGGCGCTCGACGGCGGCGAGCACCGCATCGGTCTGCGCGTCGTCGCGCACGCCGGTGCGGCCGCCCGGCACGCCCAGTTCGAGCAGCACGTTCAGCGGCTTCTTCGCCGCGCCGAAAAACGCGCCGAGCTGGTCCGCGCTGTCGACGGAGTCGACCAGGCAGAAGAACTCGAATTCGGGATCGGTCAGCAGCTCCGCGATGATCGCCATGTTGCGCTTGCCGACCAGCTGGTTCGCGAGCAGCACGCGCCGCACGCCGCCGTGATACGCGGCGCGCACCTGGTGCGCGGTGGCGAGCGTGATGCCCCACGCGCCCGTGTCGAGCTGGCGGCGGAACAGCTGCGGCGCCATCGTCGTCTTGCCGTGCGGCGCGAACTTCACGCCGTATTCGGCCACGAAAGCCTGCATCCATTTCAGGTTGTGCTCGAGCCGGTCCGCATACAGGACGGCGGCGGGCAGGCTGACGTCCTCGTCGAGCAGGTTCCATTCGAGCCGGCCTGCGTCGGCGAGCGGCACGCTCGAGCTGGGAACATTGCCGAGGCCTTTGCTGAACGGGTCGATCGCCACGTCTTGATAGTTTGTAACTTTCATCTCATCTCGCTCCATCACGCATATATATCGAACAGAAGTTGACTTGGCGATAGTACAGAAAGTAGCATCGGCGCGGCAATGTTATTTATTAACAAGCTGGCGCCGCGCCGGTTTCCCCCATGAATTCGTTTGCCGAACAACCCGCTTTCGACATCGTCGCCCGGATCGCCGAGTGCGCGCCGGAATTGCGCGACGCCGAGCGCAAGGTCGCGGGGTTCATCCTCGACGATCTGACCCGCGCCGCGCACGCCAGCATAAGCGCGCTTGCGCGACAGGCCAATGTCAGCGCCGCGACGGTCACGCGTTTCGCGAAGGCGGTCGGCTGCCGCGACGTGCGCGAACTGAAGCTGCGGCTCGCGCAGGCGGCGGCCGTCGGGCAGCGTTTCCTCACGCCCGCGGCGGATGCCGGGCTCGACGCGACCCCGGTCACGCAGATCTTCGACGACGTGCAGGTCGCGCTCGCGCACAATCAGCAGCTGCTGCGGCAGACCGCGTTCGGTCCGGCCGCCGATGCGCTGGTCGCCGCGCAGATGATCTACGCCTACGGGCAGGGCGGCGGCTCGACGGCGCTCGCCGACGAACTGCGGTTCCGGCTGGTGCGTTTCGGCCTGCCGATCGCGAGCTACCAGGACGGCCTGTTGCAGCGGATGGTCGCGAGCACGGTGACGAAATCGTGCGTGATCGTCGCGTTGTCCGCGACGGGCGAGGTGCCGGAGCTGCTCGACAGCTGCAGTCTCGCGAAGCGCTACGGCGCGACGGTGGTCGCGATCACCGCGCCCGCGTCGCCGCTCGCGCGGCTGGCCGATCACCTGATTCCGGTCGTCGCCCTCGAGACCGATTTCATTTTCAAACCGTCGACGTCCCGCTACGTGATGATGATGGCGCTCGACGTGCTGGTCACGGAAGTCGCGCTGCGGCTCGGCGACGATTGTCGCGAACGGCTGCGCCGGATCAAGCTCTCGCTCGACGTGCATCGCGGCGGCGGCGACCGCCACCCCTTAGGAGACTGACATGCATTCGCACCCCGAAGCCGCCGATACGCTGATCGTCGGCGCGCAGTTGTACGACGGCACCGGCGCGCCGCCCGTCGAGCGGGACGTGGCGATTCGCGGCGGCAGGATCGCGGCGATCGGCAACCTGACGAACTGGCTCGCCGAGGACGTGATCGAGGCCGAAGGGCGCGCGCTCGCACCGGGCTTCATCGACGTGCACACGCATGACGACACGCACGTGATCCGTGCGCCGCAGATGCTGCCGAAGATCTCGCAGGGCGTGACGACGGTGATCGTCGGCAATTGCGGGATCAGCGCGTCGCCGGTGACGCTGCGGGGCGACCCGCCCGATCCGATGAACCTGCTCGGCGACCGCGGCGCGTTCCTGTACCCGACCTTCGCCGCCTATGTGGAGGCGGTCAACGATGCGCGCCCGGCGGTCAACGTCGCGGCGCTGATCGGCCACACCGCGCTGCGCAGCAACCAGATGGACCGCCTCGACCGGGCGGCGAGCGCCGGCGAGATCGCGGCGATGCGCGCGCAGCTCGAGGAGGCGCTGTCTCTCGGCGCGCTCGGACTCAGCTCGGGGCTCGCGTACAGCTCCGCGTTCGCGGCGCCCACCGACGAGGTGATGGCGCTCGCCGAGCCGCTCGCGCAGGCCGGCGCGCTGTACACCACGCATATGCGCACCGAGTTCGACGCGATCCTCGAGGCGATGGACGAAGCGTACCGGGTCGGCCGCCATGCGCGCGTGCCGGTCGTGATCTCGCACCTGAAGTGCGCGGGACCGTCGAACTGGGGACGCAGCGAGGAAGTGCTTGCGTCGCTCGACAGCGCGCGGCGCATCCAGCCGATCGGCTGCGACTGCTACCCGTACAGCCGCAGCTCGTCGACGCTCGATCTGAAGCAGGTGACGGGCGACATCGACATCACGATCACGTGGTCGGAGCCGCATCCGGAGATGGCGGGCAAGCTGATCAAGGCGATCGCGCTCGAGTGGGGCGTGACCGAGCAGGAGGCAGGCAAGCGTCTGCAGCCGGCGGGCGCGGTGTATCACAACATGTCGGAGGACGATGTGCGGCGGATCCTGTCGCACCCGGCGACGATGGTCGGCTCCGACGGCCTGCCGAACGATCCGCTGCCGCATCCGCGGCTGTGGGGCGCGTTTCCGCGCGTGCTCGGCCACTATGCGCGCGAGACGCGGCTGCTGCCGCTCGAAGAGGCGGTGCGCAAGATGACGTCGCTGTCGGCGCGGCGCTTCGGACTCGCGCAACGCGGCGAGGTGCACGTCGGTTATCACGCGGATCTGGTGCTGTTCGATCCGGCGCGGGTGATCGATGCGGCGACCTTCGAGCAGCCGCAGCAACCGGCGCACGGTATCGACGCCGTCTGGGTCAACGGCGTGCTGTCGTATCGCGAGGGCATGTCGACGGGCGAGCGCGCGGGGCATTTCGTCGCGCGCGGCGCGCGCGTGCCGGCGACGGCGGACAACGCATTCTGAACGGATTGTCGCGCCGCGCCCGTGGGGGCGGCGCCGATCGACGACGCGCCGTCCGATCCGGGCGGCGCGAACCAGCAACCGAGGAAAGGGAGTGAAACGATGAAGCGATATGGTGTGGGCGATGCGAAGGGAACCGGCGGCCAGGTGATGCCGTTCGCGCGTGCGGTGCAGACGGATGACGGCTGGCTCTACGTGTCCGGGCAGACGCCGATGGTGAACGGCGAGGTTGTGGAAGGCGGCATCGTCACGCAGTCGAAGCAGACCATCGAGAACGTGATCGCGATCCTGAAGGAAGCGGGCTACGGGCTCGAGCACGTCGTGCGCTGCGGCGTGTGGCTCGACGACGCGCGCGATTTCGCGTCGTTCAACAAGGTGTTCCTGTCGTACTTCGGCGAGCACCCGCCCGCGCGTGCGTGCGTGCAGTCGAGCATGGTGATCGACTGCAAGGTCGAGGTCGATTGCATTGCGTACAAGGCACCCGCCAAGTAAGGCGCGCCAGGACGGATTCGTCGCCGGCCTCGCGCGGGGTCGAGCCGAGCGGTGTCCGGCGGAAGGCGTCTTGTTCGCGATGGGCGCGTTTCGCTTCGCGGCAGATGACCGATGCCGGGCGGGTTTCCTTCGGCGGTGCGGTCCGCTTCACCTTCTCACGCCACCCGGCCGTATCGGCCCGGTGGCGTTTTTCATGGCCGCCGCTGCCCGGATGCGGTGTTCGTTTCGCTTGTCGCGGCGGAAGAGTCTCCGGGCTTCGGCGCCGTTCGGTATTCGGTACCTGGCATCCAGGATCCGGTCCCCAATTGACGTTGACATTCATCGATGTCATTGTCTTGGCGGCGAGCGCTTGCCGCGGCGCGACGCTGAGTGTGCCGCGAAGCGGGCGCACTGCCCGCAACGGACCATGACGAGCAGGAAGGAGATCCGCGATGACCGCACCGCTGAACTGGATGATCTACGGCGCCAACGGCTATACCGGGGAGCAAATCGCGCGCGAAGCCGTGAAACGCGGGCTCCGGCCGGTTCTCGCCGGGCGCTCTCGGGACAGGATCGAACCGCTCGCCGTGGAGCTGAACCTGCGTTGGCGGGTGTTCGGGCTCGACGCGGCGGGACCGGCGCTCGACGGCGTCGGACTGGTCATGCACTGCGCGGGACCGTTCGCGGCCACCGCCGCGCCGATGCTGGACGCGTGCCTGGCGGCCCGCGCGCACTACCTCGATATCACCGGCGAGATCGCGGTGCTGGAGCACGCGCTCGCGCAGCACGCCCGCGCGCGGGCTGCGGAGGTGGTGGTGTGTCCCGGCGTCGGCTTCGACGTGGTGCCGACCGATTGCGTGGCCGCGGCGCTGAAGGCGGCGCTGCCGGACGCCAGCCACCTCGCGCTCGGCTTCGACTCGCGCTCAGGCCCGTCGGCGGGTACCGCGAAGACCATCGTCGAGGGGCTGGGGCTCGGCGGCCAGGTGCGCCGCGAAGGCCGGATCGTCGGCGTGCCGCAGGCATGGCGCACCCGCCGCATCGATTTCGGCGGCGGCGAAAAGCGCGCGATGACGATCCCGTGGGGCGACGTGTCGACCGCATTCCATTCGACCGGCATTCCCAACATTGAAGTCTATCTGCCGGTGCCGGGCGCGATGATCGCGGCGGCGAAGGCCGGCAACATGATGATGTGGCTGTGGCGGCGCCAGGCCGTGATCGACGCGCTGAAGAAGTGGGTCGACCGGTCCGTGACCGGCCCCGACGCGGCGGCGCGCGCAGCCCGGCCGACCTGGGTGTGGGGTGAAGCGCGCAATCCGGCGGGACAGGCGAAGTGCGCGCGGATCGGCGTCGCGAACGTGTACGACCTGACGGTCGCGAGCGCGCTGGCGGTGATCGGACATCTGCTGCATGTCCGCCCGCCGGGCGGCGGCTATACGCCGTCGCGGCTGATGGGCGCGGATCTGGTCGAGCGGCTGCCGGGCTCGGGGCCGCTGCGCATCGAGGACGTGCGCTAGCGCCGGTTGCCCCGGCCCGCGCCGGCCCCGGGCGCGCGCCGTTACTGCCGCGCGGTCCGCGCGTTATCGGGCATCGGCTGGTTGTAGTTGGTGCGGAACGGGTTGATGTCGAGCCCGCCGCGCCGCGTATAGCGCGCATACACCGCGAGCTTCACCGGTTTGCATTCGCGCATGATGTCGACGAAGATCCGCTCCACGCATTGCTCGTGGAAGCCGGTGTGATTCCGGAACGAGATCAGGTAGCGCAGCAGCCCCGCGTGATCGATCGGCGCGCCGACATAGTGAACCTGCACGCTGCCCCAGTCGGGCTGCCCCGTCACCGGGCAGTTCGATTTCAGCAGATCGGAGACGAGCGTTTCCTCGACCGGCGCTTCGTCGTGCGACGCGGACAGCAGCGACGGGTCCGGATGATAGATGTCGGTATCCAGGTCGAGTCGGTCGAGCGAGAGCCCGTCCAGCTCGTCCATCTGCAGCTTGCGGAATGCGGCGGCCGTCGCGAGCTGGACCGACACGGTCGCGCCGCAGCTTGCCGAGATGTCGCGCTTGAGCGTGTCGCGCACCGCGTCGGCGGAATCGAACGCGGTCTGCGCGAACGAACCGAGATACAGCTTGAACGATTTCGATTCGACGATGTTCGGCGATTCGGCCGGCACGAAGAAGGTCGCGACCGCGACCTGCGGCTTGCCGCGCGCATTGAGCCACGACAGCTCGTAGGCGTTCCAGATATCGGTGCCGAAGAACGGTAGCTGCGCGCCGATGCCGATCTGCTCGCGCGAGCCGGCGCGCGGAATCGGAAACAGCAGCGAAGCATCGTAGTCGGGCGAATAGACGGTGGCCTTGCCGAGTGGGGAGTGTTCGGGGTTCATGGTGCGAAATGAGGATTACGACAGGAAAAGGCGATACGCCGGATTGCCGCTTTCTTCCCAGAACGGGTAGCCGAGCGCCGCGAGGAAGCGGTCGAACTCGGCATGATCCGCCTGGGGCACCTGCAGTCCGACGAGGATCGAGCTATAGTCGGCGCCCTGGTTGCGGTAGTGGAACAAGCTGATGTTCCAGTCCGGCGCCATCGACGACAGGAACTTCATCAACGCGCCCGGCCGCTCCGGAAACTCGAAGCGGAACAGGCGTTCCTCGCGCGCGAGCGGCGAGCGCCCGCCGACCATGTAGCGAATGTGCTGCTTCGACAGTTCGTCGCCCGTCAGATCGACGGTCTTGAAGCCGTGCGCGTCGAAATTGTGCGCGATCGCGGCCGATTCGTCGCGCCGCTTGATCTGCACGCCGACGAAGATATGCGCCGATCGCGCATCGGCGATCCGGTAGTTGAACTCGGTCACGTTGCGCTCGCCGACGAGCGAGCAGAAGCGCCGGAAGCTGCCGCGTTCCTCGGGAATCGTGACCGCGAACACCGCCTCGCGCGCTTCGCCCACCTCGGCGCGCTCGGCCACGAAGCGCATCCGGTCGAAGTTCATGTTCGCGCCGGACGTGATCGCGATCAGCGTGCGGTCCTCGATCTCCTCGCGTTCCGCGTACAGCTTCGCGCCCGCGACCGCGAGCGAGCCGGCCGGCTCCAGCACGCTGCGGGTGTCCTGGAACACGTCCTTGATCGCCGCGCACAATGCGTCGGTGTTCACCGTCACCACTTCGTCAAGATAGGCATCGCACAATCGGAAGGTTTCCTCGCCGACCAGCTTCACCGCGGTGCCGTCCGAGAACAGGCCGACCTCGGTCAGCTCGACGCGCTTGCCGGCCCGCAGCGATTGCGCCATCGCGCACGAATCCTCGGTCTGCACCCCGATTACCTTGATCTCGGGGCGCACCGCCTTCACGTACGCGGCGACGCCGGCGGCCAGCCCGCCGCCGCCGATCGGCACGAAGATCGCGTGGATCGGACCTTGGTGCTGGCGCAGCACTTCCATCGCGACGGTGCCCTGGCCGGCGATCACGTACGGATCGTCGAACGGATGGACGAACGCCAGNGACGCCGGCGGCCAGCCCGCCGCCGCCGATCGGCACGAAGATCGCGTGGATCGGACCTTGGTGCTGGCGCAGCACTTCCATCGCGACGGTGCCCTGGCCGGCGATCACGTACGGATCGTCGAACGGATGGACGAACGCCAGATCGCGCGCCTGCTGGATCTTCAGCGCATGCGCGTAGGCGTCGCTGTACGACTCGCCGGCCTGGATCACCTCGACCGTCGGGCCGCCGTGCGCGCGCACCGCGTCGACCTTGACCTGCGGCGTGGTCACGGGCACGACGATCACCGCCTTGACGCCGAGCCGGGCGGCGGAAAAAGCGACGCCTTGCGCATGGTTGCCCGCCGACGCGGTGATCACGCCGCGCGCGAGCGCGTCGGCGGAAAGGTGCGCCATCTTGTTGTACGCGCCGCGCAGCTTGAACGAGAACACCGGCTGGTTGTCCTCGCGTTTCAGGTAGACAGGGTTGCGCAGCCGGGCGGACAGATTGCGGGCGGGCTCGAGCTCGGTCTCGACCGCGACGTCGTAGACGCGGGCGGTCAGGATTTTCTTCAGATAATCGTGGGAAGCCATGATGGGGCGCGTGAAGGAGCGAGGGCCGACGGGAAAGACGGAAAGCGGCAATGATAGCGCCAACCCCCGTCGTTTCGGGCTTAACTGAATGGTTACCGACCGTCCGGACGGCGAATGCGGGGGCAGTCCGGATCGAGCCGGATGGGTGAAAGGCCCGCCGGAGCACGTTTTTGGGGCAATCCGGCGGCTCACGTGATGCCCGATCATGGGTTAGAATTCTGTTTTGAATCAAGGATCGGAAGATGCAAAGGCAGCCTCGGATCGCGAGTTTGAAGCCGTCGCCGCGCGCAGCATGTCCTGCGGCGGAGCGGCACGCGCGTTGCGCGCGATCGTGCTGATGGCCCCGAGCGCCGCCAGGTGGTGTCGATCCGGAGTAGCACTTCTGTGCTTGATCCGGTCCCATGCAGCGCATCGATTCGGAGCGGCACCTCAGTGCCTGCTCGGATCTGATGCAAGGCTGCGCGCCTGGTAACACAAGATTTCCCCAAGATTGCGCACCACGCGCTTGCCGGTCCCACGCTGCAACGGCGTGCGGCGGCTCTCCGACTCGTCCGAACATGAACGCACCACAAGTTTTCGACCCGCACGGCGCGGCTGCCACCGTCGCCGCCGACCCCGCGCCGCGCCTGCGCGAGATTCCGTATAACTACACGTCGTTCTCCGACCGCGAGATCGTGATTCGCCTGCTCGGCGACGAAGCGTGGGCGGTGCTCGACGAATTGCGCGCCGAACGCCGCACCGGCCGCTCGGCGCGGATGCTGTACGAAGTGCTCGGCGACATCTGGGTGGTGCGCCGCAATCCGTATCTGCAGGACGATCTGCTCGACAACCCGAAGCGCCGCGCCATGCTGATCGAGGCGCTGAATCACCGGCTCTCCGAGATCGAGAAGCGCCGCAGCGCCGATCTGTCCGCGAACCGCGACGACGCAGGCCGCGAGCGCGCCGCGCGGGTCGAGATGCTCGCCGTCGCCGCGCACCGCGCTGTGGACGAATTCGCGCACGAATTCGAGAAGATGGCCGACCTGCGCCGCCGCGCGACCCGGGCGCTCGGCCGCTGCACGCAGAAGGACAACATCCGTTTCGACGGCTTGTCGCGCGTGTCGCATGTGACCGACGCGACCGACTGGCGGGTCGAATATCCGTTCGTCGTGCTGACGCCGGATACCGAAGCCGAGATCGCGGGTCTCATCAAGGCCTGTTTCGAGCTGGGCCTGACGGTGATTCCGCGCGGCGGCGGCACGGGCTACACAGGCGGCGCGGTGCCGCTCACGCCGTTCTCGGCCGTCATCAACACCGAAAAGCTCGAGCAGCTGGGCGCGGTCGAACTGACCGAGTTGCCGGGCGTCGCGCACAAGGTGCCGACGATCTTCTCCGGCGCGGGCGTCGTCACGCGCCGCGTGACCGAGGCGGCGGAAGCGGCGGGCTATGTGTTCGCGGTCGACCCGACCTCGCTCGACGCGTCCTGCATCGGCGGCAACGTCGCGATGAACGCGGGCGGCAAGAAGGCGGTGCTGTGGGGCACGGCGCTCGACAATCTCGCGTGGTGGCGGATGGTCGATCCGGACGGCAACTGGCTGGAGGTGACGCGGCTCGATCACAACCTCGGCAAGATCCACGACATCGCCGTCGCGCGCTTCGAGCTGAAGTGGTTCGACGGCGCATACGCGCCGGGCGAGAAGCTGCTGAGAACCGAGGCGCTCGACATCGAGGGCCGCCGCTTCCGCAAGGAAGGGCTCGGCAAGGACGTCACCGACAAATTCCTCGCGGGCCTGCCGGGCGTGCAGAAGGAAGGTTGCGACGGGCTCATCACGTCCGCGCGCTGGGTGCTGCACAAGATGCCCGCGCATACCCGCACGGTCTGTCTCGAATTCTTCGGGCAGGCGCGCGAGGCGATTCCGAGCATCGTCGAGATCAAGGACTATCTGTTCGAGACGTCGAAGCAGGGCGGCGCGATCCTCGCGGGTCTCGAGCACCTCGACGAGCGCTATCTGCGCGCGGTCGGCTATGCGACCAAATCGAAGCGCAACGCGTTTCCGAAGATGGTGCTGATCGGCGACATCGTCGGCGACGATGCCGATGCGGTCGCGGCCGCGACGTCGGAAGTGATCCGGATGGCGAACGGCAAGAGCGGCGAAGGCTTCGTCGCGGTCAGCGCCGAGGCGCGCAAGCGCTTCTGGCTGGACCGCAGCCGCACCGCCGCGATCGCCAAGCACACGAACGCGTTCAAGATCAACGAAGACGTGGTGATTCCGCTCAACCGGATGGGCGAGTACACGGACGGCATCGAGCGCATCAACATCGAACTGTCGATCAAGAACAAGCTGCAGCTGGTCGACGCGCTGGAAGCGTTCTTCCGGACGGGCAAGCTGCCGCTCGGCAAGAGCGACGACGCGAACGAGATTCCGAGCGCCGAACTGCTCGAGGATCGCGTGCAGCAGGCGCTGGAACTGCTCAAGCGGGTGCGCGCGCGCTGGGAATTCCTGCGCGACCGGCTCGACCTGTCGCTGCGCGAGGCGCAGCACTATCTGGTGCAGCTCGGCTACGAGGCGCTGGCGGAGAAGTTCGCCGACCGCGTCGACGCGCAGCCGGACGCCACCGTGTTCCACATCACGCAGGACCGCACGGTGCGCGTGTCGTGGAAGCAGGAGATCCGCGCGGAGCTGCGCGCGATCTTCAACGGCGGCGCGTTCAAGCAGATCCTCGACGAGGCGCAGGCGATCCACAAGCAGGTGCTGCGCGGCCGCGTGTTCGTCGCGCTGCACATGCACGCCGGCGACGGCAACGTGCATACCAACCTGCCCGTCAACTCCGACAACTACGAGATGCTGCAGGACGCGCATGTCGCGGTCGCGCGCATCATGAAGCTCGCGCGCTCGCTCGACGGCGTGATTTCCGGCGAGCACGGAATCGGCATCACGAAGCTCGAGTTCCTGACCGACGACGAGATCGGCGAATTCCGCGCGTACAAGCAGCGGGTCGATCCGCATGGCCGCTTCAACAAGGGCAAGCTGCTCGAAGGCGCGGACCTGCGCAACGCGTATACGCCGAGCTTCGGGCTGATGGGCTACGAGTCGCTGATCATGAAGCAGTCCGATATCGGCGCGATCGCCGATTCGGTGAAGGATTGCCTGCGCTGCGGCAAGTGCAAGCCGGTGTGCGCGACCCACGTGCCGCGCGCGAACCTGTTGTACAGCCCGCGCAACAAGATCCTCGCGACCTCGCTGCTGGTCGAGGCGTTCCTGTACGAGGAGCAGACCCGGCGCGGCGTGTCGATCAAGCACTGGGACGAGTTCAACGACGTCGCCGACCACTGTACCGTGTGCCACAAGTGCGTGACGCCGTGCCCGGTGAAGATCGATTTCGGCGATGTGACGATGAACATGCGCAACCTGTTGCGCAAGATGGGCAAGAAGAAGTTCAACCCGGGGCAGGCGGCGGGCATGTTCTTCCTGAACGCCACCAATCCCCGGACCATCAACGCCGCGCGCAGCGTGATGATGGGCGTGGGCTACAAGGTGCAGCGCCTGGCCAACGATCTGCTGAAGAAGGTTGCGAAGAAGCAGACCGCGCATCCGCCCGCGACCACCGGCAAGCGGCCGGCGGTCGAGCAGGTGATCCACTTCGTGAACAAGAAGATGCCGGGCAACCTGCCGAAGAAGACGGCGCGCGCGCTGCTCGACATCGAGGACAACAAGATCGTGCCGATCATCCGCAATCCGAAGACGACGTCGGTCGATTCGGAGGCGGTGTTCTATTTCCCGGGCTGCGGCTCCGAGCGGCTGTTCTCGCAGGTGGGCCTGGCGACGCAGGCAATGCTGTGGGAGGCGGGCGTGCAGACGGTGCTGCCGCCGGGCTACCTGTGCTGCGGCTATCCGCAGCGCGGCTCGGGGCAGAACGACAAGGCCGAGAAGATCGTGACCGACAACCGGGTACTGTTCCACCGGGTCGCGAACACGCTCAACTATCTCGACATCAAGACGGTGGTGGTGTCGTGCGGTACCTGCTACGACCAGCTCGCCGGCTACGAATTCGAGAAGATCTTCCCGGGCTGCCGGATCATCGACATCCACGAATTCCTGCTCGAGAAGGGCATGAAGCTCGAAGGGGTGGCGGGGGTGCGCTACATGTACCACGACCCCTGCCATACGCCGATCAAGACGATGGACCCGGTCAAGCTGGTCAACGAGCTGATGGGCGCCGAGAAGGACGGCTACCGGATCGAGAAGAACGAGCGCTGCTGCGGGGAGTCGGGCACGCTAGCGGTCACGCGTCCGGACGTGTCCACCCAGGTCCGCTTTCGTAAGGAAGAAGAAATCCGCAAGGGCGCGGCGCGGCTGCGCAACATTCCGGTCGTGTCGGGCGACGGCGCGCCGGCATCCGCGCCGGCCGCGGCGGACGTGAAGATCCTGACCAGCTGCCCGTCCTGCCTGCAGGGTTTGTCGCGCTATAACGAGGACGCGGACATGGAGGCGGACTACATCGTCGTCGAGATCGCCCGCAATATGCTGGGCGAAAACTGGATGGCGGATTACGTCGCGCACGCGAATAATGGCGGGATCGAGCGTGTGCTGGTGTAATGTCACGAACATTCCACCAGTAAGGAATCGACGATGGATTGCATATTCTGCCGCGAGGATGGCGGCGAGCTGCTGTGGAAGGACGACGCGGTGCGCGTCGTCCTTGCGACGTCCGAAACCGATTACCCGGGATTTTGCCGGGTCATCTGGCATGCGCACGTCGCCGAATTCTCCGATCTGGACGACGGCGAGCGCGCGCACCTGATGCGCGTCGTCTATGCGGTCGAGCGGGCGGTGCGGCGGGTCATGCAGCCGGTCAAGGTGAACCTGGCGAGCCTCGGCAACCAGGTGCCGCACGTCCATTGGCACGTGATTCCGCGCTTCTCGAACGACGCGCACTTTCCGCAGCCCATCTGGGCGCCGCGCCAGCGCTCGGTGTCCGACGCGCTGCTGCGGCTGCGCGCCGCGCAGGCGACGCTGCTGCACAACGCGGTGCGCGAAGAAATCGAACACCTCACCGATTAGAGGCAGTCATGAGCGGTTTGACCTCAACGACGCCGATTCCATCCGGCGTCGTCGTGCATGCGCTGTCGCGCGTGCTTGAATTGCAATACCCGAACGGCGAGAGCTACCGGATTCCGTTCGAGCTGATGCGGGTGTACTCGCCGTCCGCCGAGGTGCGCGGCCACGGGCCGGGCCAGGAAACGTTGCAGACCGGCAAGCGCGAGGTGACGATCACCGCGCTGGAGGGCGTCGGCCACTATGCGCTGCAGCCGACCTTCTCCGACGGTCATTCGACCGGCATCTACTCGTGGGACCTGCTGTACGAACTGGCGACGCGCCAGGACGCGCTGTGGCGCGACTATTTCGACAAACTGAAGGCGGCGGGCGTCGAACGCGACGCGCCGATGCCGGCGGCCCAGGCGCCGCACGGCCACTGCCACTGAACGACGGCGCCGGTTGCGGCGCCGTTCTGCCATTTCCAGAGGATCAACGCGATGAGCAAAACCCACTTCGGCTTCGAAAGCGTCGAGGAAACCGAAAAAGCGAAGAAAGTGGCGGGCGTGTTCCACTCGGTCGCGAGCAACTACGATCTGATGAACGACCTGATGTCGGCCGGCATGCACCGGGCGTGGAAGGCGTTCACGATCGCGCAGGCGAACGTGCGGCCCGGCTTCAAGGTGCTCGACCTGGCCGCGGGCACGGGCGACCTCACCCGCTCGTTCGCGAAGGCGGCCGGCCCGACGGGCGAGGTCTGGCACACCGACATCAACGAATCGATGCTGCGGGTCGGGCGCGACCGGCTGCTCGACAAGGGCGTCGTGACGCCGTCGCTGCTGTGCGACGCGGAGAAAATTCCCTTTCCGGACAACTACTTCGACGTCGTGACGGTGGCGTTCGGGCTGCGCAACATGACCCACAAGGATCTCGCTTTGGCCGAGATGCGCCGCGTGACGAAGCCGGGCGGCCGCGTGATGGTGCTGGAATTCTCGAAAGTCTGGGAGCCGCTGAAAAAAGCCTACGATCTCTATTCTTTCAAAGTATTACCGTGGCTTGGCGACAAGTTCGCGAAAGATGCTGAAAGTTATCGGTATCTTGCTGAATCTATCCGGATGCACCCGGACCAGGACACGCTGAAGACGATGATGGAACAAGCGGGCCTCGACGCCGTCAAATATTACAATTTGTCAGGTGGCGTGGTAGCTTTACACCTTGGAACCAAGTACTAAGGGGTTCTTTCCATACATTTGTCTTACATTCTGGAGATGGAGATGTCCGATTCCCGTTCATTGTCTAACCGCAGCAAGCAGCCGAGGCCGTGGGTGAAGCGGATCGGCACCCTGTTGATGGTCGGCCTGATCACGGCCGGTACGCTCGCCTCGCTCGACGCCGAAGCGAAGCGGATGGGCGGCGGCCGCAGCGTCGGCCGCCAGTCGCAGTCGATGCAGCAGCGTCAGGCGACGCCGCCCGCGCAGCAGCCGATGCAGCAGGCCGCGCCGTCGCAGGCGCAGCGCGCGCAACCCGGTGCGCAGCCGGGCGCGGCCGCGCAACCGAACCGCTCGCGCTGGCTCGGTCCGATCGCCGGTCTCGCGGCCGGCCTCGGCATCGCGGCGCTGCTGTCGCACTTCGGCCTGGGCGAAGCGTTCGCCGGCATGATGGCGAACTTCATCATCATTGCGTTGCTCGCCATGGTCGGCATCTGGCTGATCCGCAAGTTCATGAACCGCCGCCGCACGCAGGAACCGGCGTATGCGACGGGCGGTCAGCCGGCGCAGAACCGAGGCGGCCTCGATACCGGCAGCTTCAGCCAGAATCAGGGCTTCCAGGGCGCGGGCAGTTCGTACGCGGGCGAGGCGCAGCGCGTATTCGGCGGCGGCGCGGCGGCCGCTGCAACGGCGGCCGCGGTCGCACCGTCCGTGCCGGCCGGTTTCGACACGGAAGCGTTCGTGCGCAACGCGAAGGTGTACTTCGTGCGCCTGCAGGCGGCCTGGGACGAAGGCAATATGGCCGACATCCGCGAATTCACGACGCCGGAAATGTTCGCCGAGGTGAAGATCGATCTCGCGTCGCGTACCGGCGCGAACCAGACGGACGTCGTGCAGCTGGACGCCGAACTGCTGGGCGTGGAGGATCGCGGCGGAGAATCGCTGGCGAGCGTGCGCTTCACCGGCCTGATCCGCGAAGCGGCGGGCGCGTCGGCGGAACCGTTCGAGGAAATCTGGAATCTGTCGAAGTCGGGCAGCCAGGGCTGGCTGCTCGCGGGTATCCAGCAAGTCAGCGCTCACTGACCAAAATCGGTTTCGTGTCACGCGGAAAGAGGGCTGGACCGAACCGACGTTACAATAGAAACCCGCGCAGGCGTCCTGCCTGCGCGGGTTTTTCTTTTTTCCGTCCGATGACTTTTGCCGCCAAGCCTTTTGCCGCTGCCGTCAATCACCTGCTCGCCCGCGAATCCTGGGCGCGCGACCGTCTGATTCCCTATGCGGGCAAGCTCGCCCGTCTCGAAGTCCCGTCCGTGACGCTGTTGCTCGTCGTGCAGCCGGACGGCTATCTGGCGGCGGTCGAAGAACACGATGCGCGCCGTTTCGACGTCTCGATCGCGCTCGGCGGCGACGGACAATCGGCGTGGGACGCGGCGGCCGCGTTCATGCAGGGCGGGCAGGCGGCTGTGATGAAGCACGTGAAGATCGAGGGCGACGCCGAATTCGCGACGCAGATCGCCAAGCTGGCCGAGCATTTGCGCTGGGAGCCGGAAGAGGATCTCGCGCGCTTGATCGGCGACGCGCCCGCGCACCGGATCGCGTCGTTCGTCCGCACGACGGGCGGGCATGCGCGCCGCGCCGGCCGCAATGTGCTCGATTCGCTGGCGGAGTATTGGCTCGACGAAAACCCGCAGGTCGTGCGGCGCACAGCGCTCGCCGACTTCGACGCCGAACTGGCGCGCGCGCGCGACGCGCTGGCCCGGGTCGAAAAGCGCGTCGAGCGACTAGAACAAAAAATCGGCGCACGCGCGGGCGGCAGCTCGCGCGGTGCGCAGTGAGGGTTGTCCGGCATGCGCATTTTCCGTTTCATCAAAATCATCTACACCGTCATCCGCTTCGGGCTGGATGAGGTGATGCTGTCCCGGGTCGACGATCGTCGCGTCAAGCTGCTGCTGCGCATCACGACGATCGGCCGGCGTTTCTCCGATCCGCCCGCCGTGCGGTTGCGCCATGCGCTCGAAAGCCTCGGTCCGATCTTCGTGAAGTTCGGCCAGGTGCTGTCGACGCGGCGCGACCTGCTGCCCGTCGATTTCGCGAACGAACTGGCGAAGCTGCAGGATCAGGTGCCGCCGTTCGAATCGGCGGTGGCGATCGGTCTGATCGAGAAGTCGCTGGGCGCGCCCGTCGACGAGCTGTTCGACGAATTCGAGCGCGAGCCGGTCGCGAGCGCGTCGATCGCGCAGGTGCATTTCGCGAAATTCAGGCGGGGCGCCCATGCGGGCCGGCCGGTTGCGATCAAGGTGCTGCGGCCCAACATGCTGCCGGTGATCGATTCCGACATGGCGCTGCTGCGCGATATCGCGATCTGGGCCGAGCGTCTGTGGGCGGACGGCCGGCGGCTGAAGCCGCGCGAGGTGGTCGCCGAGTTCGACAAGTATCTGCACGACGAACTCGACCTGATGCGCGAGGCGGCGAACGGCAGCCAACTGCGCCGCAACTTCGCCGGGCTCGACCTGCTGCTCGTGCCGGAGATGTTCTGGGATTATTCGACGTCGAATGTCCTGGTGATGGAACGCATGACGGGCGTGCCGATCAGCCAGATCGACACGCTGCGCACGGCCGGCGTCGATATTCCGAAGCTGGCGCGCGAAGGAGTGGAGATCTTCTTCACGCAGGTGTTCCGCGACGGGTTCTTCCATGCGGACATGCACCCGGGCAATATCCAGGTGAGCCTCGATCCGAAGCATTTCGGCCGCTATATCGCGCTCGATTTCGGCATCGTCGGCGCGCTGTCCGACTTCGACAAGAACTATCTCGCCCAGAACTTTCTCGCCTTCTTCAAGCGCGACTATCACCGGGTCGCGACGCTGCACCTCGAATCCGGCTGGGTGCCGCACGACACGCGGGTCGAGGAGCTGGAAAGCGCGATTCGCGCGGTCTGCGAGCCGTATTTCGATCGCGCGCTGAAAGACATCTCGCTCGGCCAGGTGCTGATGCGCCTGTTCTCGACCTCGCGTCGCTTCAACGTCGAAATCCAGCCGCAACTGGTGCTGCTGCAGAAGACCATGCTGAATGTCGAGGGGCTGGGCCGCTCGCTCGACCCCGATCTCGATCTGTGGAAGACGGCGAAACCCTATCTGGAACGCTGGATGACCGAGCAGATCGGCCTGCGCGGCTGGTACGAGCGCTTCAAGGTCGAGGCGCCGCAATGGAGCAAGACGCTGCCTCAGCTGCCGCGCCTGCTCCATCACGTGCTGGCCGAACGTCACGACGCGCCGCGCGCGGCGAGCGACGAACTGATGAAGCAGATCCTGCGCGAGCAGAAGCGTACCAACCGGCTGCTGCAGGCGCTGCTGGTGTTCGGACTCGCGGTGGGCGTCGGCGCGGTGCTGGCGCGGGTGTTGATCGTGCTGGCCTACGGCGCTTGAGGGCGGCGACACAGGCGGACAAGCGACGGCGCCGGCGGCGCCGTAACCACGGAGCAAGCGGAACCATGAGCGGAGAGAACCGATCCCGGCCGGCCGCCGAGTTGTCCGGCGCGGATTTCGCGTCGCGCAATCCGGCCGATGCGTCGTTCTGGGACGAGCGATTCGAGCGCGGCGTCACGCCCTGGGACATGGCGAGCGCGCCGCCCGCGTTCGTCGCGTTCGCGTCCCGCCACGCGCGTCGGCGCGTGCTGATTCCGGGGTGCGGCAGCGCGTACGAGGCGCTGTGGCTCGCGCAGGCGGGCTGGCCGGTACGGGCGGTCGATTTTTCCGCGCAGGCGGTGAGCGCGGCGCGCGAGCAGCTCGGCGAGCACGCCGCGATCGTCGAGCAGGCCGATTTCTTCGCGTACGAGCCGCCGTTCGTGCCGGAATGGATTTACGAACGGGCGTTCCTGTGCGCGATTCCGAAAACCTTGTGGCCGGATTATGCGACCCGGATGGCGGCGCTGCTGCCGAAGGGCGCGCTGCTCGCCGGATTCTTTTTCTTCGGCGAGACGCCGAAAGGGCCGCCATTCGGGATCGGGCGCGCGGCGCTCGACGCGTTGCTCGGGCCGTATTTCGAACTGATCGAGGACGAACCGGTCGCCGAATCGCTGCCGGTGTTCGCCGGGCGCGAGCGCTGGCTGACCTGGCGCAGGTCGTAGCGCCGGGTAGAGGGCATCCCGGGCCTTTCGGCTATAATTCAAGGTTTTGCAAGCCGTTTATCGTTTCCGCGGGAAAAAATATCATGCCGATCTACGCCTATCGTTGCGATGCGTGCGGTTACGCGAAGGATGTGCTCCAGAAGATGAGCGACGCGCCGCTGTCGCAGTGCCCGGAATGCGGGAAGGATGCGTTTCGCAAGCAGGTCACGGCCGCCGGGTTCCAGTTGAAGGGCTCCGGCTGGTATGTGACGGATTTCCGGGGCGGCGCGGCGGCGGCGTCCTCGACGGCCTCGGGGAGCGAGGCGGCGCCGGCTGCGCCGGCCTCGGCACCGGCAGAGACGGCGGCACCGGCGGCTTCCGCCGGCGACAGTGCGGCGACGAGCCCGGCCGCCGCGGCTGCGCCCGCCGCCGGCGCACCGGCCAGCAGTACCAGTTGACGCCGCGCCGTCCGTATCGGATGGCGCGTTTGACGCTCCGGATTCCGGTGCGGCTTTTTTGACGGCAGATGATGAAAAAGACGACCCTCAAAGCGGTATTCCTGACCGGCCTTCTGGTCCTGGTTCCCCTCGCGATCACGCTCTGGGTGCTGGGGCTCATCATCGGCACGATGGACCAGACGCTGCTGCTGCTGCCCGAATCGTGGCAGCCGGAGCGGCTGCTCGGTTTCAGGCTGCCGGGGATCGGCGCGGTGCTGACGCTGGCGTTCATTTTCATCGTCGGCCTCGCGACGCAGAATTTCATCGGGCAGAAGCTCGTCACCTGGTGGAACGTGGTGGTGCGCCATATCCCGGTGGTGGGACCGATCTACACGAGCGTGAAGCAGGTGTCGGATACGCTGCTGTCGAGCAGCGGCAACGCGTTCCGCAAGGCGCTGCTGATCGAGTACCCGCGCCGCGGTTCCTATACGATCGCGTTTCTGACCGGCACGCCGGGCGGCGACGTGGTCAACCACCTGAAGGAAGAACACGTGAGCGTGTACGTGCCGACCACGCCGAACCCGACGTCCGGCTTCTTCCTGATGGTGCCGAAGAGCGAGGTCGTCGAGCTCGACATGTCGGTCGACGCCGCGCTCAAGTACATCGTCTCGATGGGTGTGGTGGCGCCGCCGGCGCCCGTCGCCGCGCCTGCCCGCCGCCCCGTCGAGCCGCCGCTGTAATGCCCGGGTGCGCGACGCGCCGCCCGTTGATCAATACGAACGAAAGCAAACATCATGTTGATGCGAACTGAATACTGCGGTCTCGTGACCGAACACCTGCTGGACCAGACCGTGTCGCTGTGCGGCTGGGTGCAGCGTCGCCGCGATCACGGCGGTGTGATCTTCATCGATCTGCGCGATCGTGAAGGCCTCGTGCAGGTGGTGTGCGATCCGGATCGCGCCGAGATGTTCGCGACCGCCGAAGGCGTGCGCAACGAGTTCTGCGTGCAGGTCAAAGGCCTCGTGCGCAATCGTCCGGAAGGCACGGTCAACGCGGGCCTGAAGAGCGGCAAGATCGAAGTGCTGTGCCACGAGCTGACGGTGCTGAACGCATCCGTGACGCCGCCGTTCCAGCTCGACGACGACAACCTGTCGGAAACCACTCGCCTCACGCACCGCGTGCTGGACCTGCGCCGCCCGCAGATGCAGCACAATCTGCGCCTGCGTTACCGCGTCGCGATGGAAGCGCGCAAGTATCTCGACGCGCAGGGCTTCATCGACATCGAAACCCCGATGCTGACGAAGAGCACGCCGGAAGGCGCGCGCGACTACCTGGTTCCGTCGCGCGTGAACGCCGGCCAGTTCTTCGCGCTGCCGCAATCGCCGCAGCTGTTCAAGCAGTTGCTGATGGTCGCGAACTTCGATCGCTACTACCAGATCACCAAGTGCTTCCGCGACGAAGATCTGCGCGCCGACCGCCAGCCCGAATTCACGCAGATCGACTGCGAAACCTCGTTCCTCGGCGAACAGGAGATCCGCGATCTGTTCGAGCAGATGATCCGCGACATCTTCAAGGTGACGATCGGCGTCGAGCTCGCCGCGACGTTCCCGGTGATGCCGTATTCGGAAGCGATGTCGCGTTTCGGCTCGGACAAGCCCGATCTGCGCGTGAAGCTCGAGTTCACCGAGCTGACCGACGCGATGAAGGACGTCGACTTCAAGGTGTTCAGCGCGCCGGCCAATACGAAGGACGGCCGCGTCGCGGCGCTGCGCGTGCCGAAGGGCGCGGAACTGTCGCGCGGCGACATCGACGGCTACACGGAATTCGTGCGCATCTACGGCGCGAAGGGCCTCGCCTGGATCAAGGTCAACGAGAAGGCGAAAGGTCGCGACGGCCTGCAGAGCCCGATCGTCAAGAATTTGCACGATGCGTCGATCGCGGCGATCCTCGAGCGCACGGCCGCCGAGGACGGCGACATCATTTTCTTCGCGGCGGATCGCGCGAAGGTGGTCAACGACAGCCTCGGCGCGCTGCGTCTGAAGATCGGCCATTCGGAGTTCGGCAAGGCGAGCGGCCTCGTGGAAGCCGGCTGGAAGCCGCTGTGGGTGGTCGATTTCCCGATGTTCGACTACGACGAGGAAGAAGCGCGCTACGTCGCGGCTCACCACCCGTTCACGAGCCCGAAGGACGAGCATCTCGAGTATCTCGAGACCGATCCGGCGCGCTGTCTCGCGAAGGCCTACGACATGGTGCTGAACGGCTGGGAGATCGGCGGCGGCTCGGTGCGGATCCACCGCGAGGAAGTCCAGAGCCAGGTTTTCCGCGCGCTCAAGATCGGTCCGGAGGAAGCGCAGGCGAAGTTCGGCTTCCTGCTCGACGCGTTGCAGTACGGCGCGCCTCCGCACGGCGGTATCGCTTTCGGCCTCGATCGCATCGTCACGATGATGGCGGGCGCCGATTCGATCCGCGACGTGATCGCGTTCCCGAAGACCCAGCGCGCCCAGTGTCTGCTCACGCAGGCGCCGAGCCCGGTCGACGAACGTCAGTTGCGCGAGCTGCATATCCGCTTGCGCCAGCCGGAACAGCCGAAGGCCTGAGCGCCGGATGCTCCGCGACGGCGAGTGCTTGCGGGCGCTTGCCGACTCACCAAAAGGCGCGCGATGCGCCTTTTGGTTTTTTTGCGGTACAGTCGGAATACCTGTCCGCTGACCGAGACGAGCCCCGCACGGCCCGGGCGCCGAATGACACCTACATGACGAAGTCGCCGAAGATTCCCGAATCCGTATTGGTCGTGATCCATACCGCCGCGCTCGACGTGCTCGTCATCAAGCGCGCCGATCAAACCGAGTTCTGGCAGTCCGTGACGGGCTCGAAGGACGCGCCGGACGAGTCGCTTGCGTGCACCGCCGCACGCGAAGTGGCGGAGGAGACGGGGCTCGTGGTCGGCAGTCCGGCGATCCCGGCGGATGCGTTGTTCGACTGGCGGCACGAAATCGAATACGCGATCTATCCGCAGTATCTGCATCGCTACGCCGAAGGCGTGACGCGCAACACCGAGCACTGGTTCAGCCTCGAGGTGCCGGCGGGCGTCGAGGTGACGCTGTCGCCGCGCGAACACACCGCCTACTTGTGGCTGCCGTATCGCGAGGCGGCGGCGCGCTGCTATTCGCCGTCGAACGCGGATGCGATCCTGCAATTGCCCGAACGCCTCGCGTCGCGCCCGACATGAGCGCCGGGAGCCGGACGCGCCTCGCCCAGCTGCGGCAGATGTTCCTGCAGGAGCGGGGTTCCGCGTCGCGGCTCGCGTTCACGTCCGGCAATACGGTGCGGCTGTGCCGAGGCGGGGCGGTGTTCTTTCCCGCGCTGATCGCGCGGATCGACGCCGCGCGCGAACAGGTCGCGCTCGAAACCTACATCTTCTGCGACGACGCGGCCGGCCGCCCGGTGTCCGACGCGCTGATCCGCGCGGCGGCTCGCGGCGTGCGGGTGCGCGTGATCACCGACGGCATCGGCACCGCGCGTCTGCCGCTGTTCGAAACGTGGGCGCCCGCGGGTGTCGAGCACCGGATCTACAACCCCTATCTGTTCGGCCGCTTCGGCTTTTCCCGCACCCATCGCAAGCTCGCGGTGATCGACGATGCGCATGCGTACTGCGGCGGCATCAACATCGTCGACGACTACGATCAGAATGGCGAGCGCCTCGCGCATCCGCGCTGGGATTTCGCGGTCGAGCTGGCGGGTCCGGCGGTCGCCGACATCCGCGCGGCGTTCGAAGTGCAGTGGCACCGGATCTCCGCCGGACACAAGACCTACTCGCAGTACGCGCCGCAGGCGGTGTACAGCGACGAATTCCCGGGCGTGTTCCGGCGCTGGATGCGCAGTCATCGCTGGGTGAAGGCGGGGGCGCTGCGCGTCGTCACGGAGCCGAGCGTCGCGTTCGTCGCGCGCGACAACGTGTTGAACCGCCGCGCGATCGAAAAGGCGTATCTGGCCGCGATCGGCCGTGCGCGGCATTCGATCCTGCTCGCCAATCCCTATTTCATGCCGGGCCGCAAGTTGCGTCGCGCGCTGGCGGGCGCGGCGCGGCGCGGTGTCGACGTGCGGATCCTGATCGGCCGCAAGGAATTCGCGTCGCTCGATACGGCTGTGCCGTTTCTCTACCATGCGCTGCTGCGCGCCGGCGTGCGCGTTGCCGAATACGACAAGACCATGCTGCATGGTAAGGTGGCGGTGATCGACGATAGCTGGGCGACCGTCGGTTCGTCGAACCTCGATGCGCTGAGCCTGATGCTGAACAACGAGGCAAACGTCGTGCTGGTCAGGCACGATGGGCAAACGGCGGCGCTGCGCGACGCGATCGCGGCGGCGTTCGCCGACGGCCGCGAGATCGACCCGGCCCGCTACGCGGCGCGGCCGATCGGCGAGCGGTTGCTGAACTGGTTGGCGTACACTGCATACCGGGGCGCGATGAAGCTGCTCACCGTCGGCGGGTACGATTGACGCCGGCCGGCTCGGGGCGCCTCCGGGCAGTCGGCCGAGGGGGTGTCCGGGGCCGGGGGCTTGCCGATTGACGCATGATGTCCGTGCTGCGAACGCCGTCCGGATTCGCACACCGCAGAGGGCTGTTTCCGGGGCGAGGTTTCTCATCCCGCACGCCGCAGTTCCTCAGCAACCGCTTACACACGCAACGTGGAGCGATCCGTGGAATACCTCTTCCAGAGGCGCGCGGAACTCGCAAAAATAGCGGCACGGTTAGAAACCGATTTCTAATAATTTCCTTGTTTCGCGGGCGGTCGCACTCAATAATAGTACGGCCGTTCGATTTTATTCGATCACCCTGAACGGTTACACAGAAAAGCTATGCGAAAAGGCGAACAGACGCGTGCCGCGATACTCGAAGCAGCTTTGGACCTTGCCAGCCGGGATGGGCTGGAAGGTCTGACGATTGGCCTGCTGGCCGAGCGGATGCAGATGAGCAAGAGCGGCGTGTTCGCGCACTTCGGATCGCGCGACGACCTGCAGGTCGAAGTCGTGCGCGAGTATCACCATCGTTTCGAAAACGAGGTGTTCTTTCCGAGCCTGCGCGAGCCGCGCGGTTTGCCGCGACTGCGTGCGATGCTGGCCCGCTGGAACGAGAAACGCATCCAGGAAGTGACGACGGGGTGCATCTACATCAGCGGAGCCGTCGAGTACGACGATCGTCCCGACAGCACCGTGCGCGAGCAACTGGTCGCGAGCGTGACGGCGTGGCGTGCCGCGCTGCTGCGCGCGATTTCGCAGGCGAAGGAAGAGGGGCATCTACGCTCGGACACCGATCCGAACCTGATGCTTTTCGAGTTGTACAGCTTCACGCTCGGCCTGCATCACGACGCCCGTTTCCTGCATCTGCCGGATGCGGTGCGCCTGACGTGGGCCGCGCTGGAAAAAACGATCGTTTCGTATCAGAGCGAGAGCCGTTAGCGGTGCCCTGAAGCCCGCGCAAGCTCGCGCCATCGCCCTATCTTTGGAGAGAGTCATGGGACAGTACGCCGCGCCGTTGCGCGACATGCAATTCGTGTTGCACGAGCTTCTGAACGTCGAAGCCGAAGTCAAGCAGATGCCCAAGCATGCGGATCTCGATGCCGACACGATCAACCAGGTGCTCGAAGAAGCGGGCAAGTTCTGCTCCGAGGTGCTGTTCCCGCTGAATCAGGTGGGCGACCGCGAGGGCTGCACCTACGTGGGCGACGGCGTGGTCAAGACGCCGACGGGCTTCAAGGAAGCCTATGCGCAGTACGTCGAGGCGGGCTGGCCCGCGCTCGGCTGCGATCCCGACTACGGCGGCCAGGGCCTGCCCGCATTCATCAACAACGCGCTGTACGAGATGATGAACTCGGCGAACCAGGCATGGACGATGTATCCCGGCCTGTCGCACGGCGCATACGAATGCCTGCACGCGCACGGCACACCGGAGCTGCAGAAGGTCTACCTGCCGAAGCTCGTCGCGGGCGAATGGACGGGCACGATGTGCCTGACCGAGCCGCACTGCGGTACCGACCTCGGCATCCTTCGCACCAAGGCGGAACCGAACAGCGACGGCTCGTACTCGATCACCGGCACCAAGATCTTCATCTCGAGCGGCGAACACGATCTCTCGAAGAACATCGTTCACCTCGTGCTCGCGCGTCTGCCGGACGCGCCGCAGGGCACGAAGGGCATCTCCCTCTTCATCGTGCCGAAGTTCACGCCCGACGCATCGGGCGAACCGGGCGAGCGCAACGGCATCAAGTGCGGCTCGATCGAACACAAGATGGGCATCCACGGCAACTCGACTTGCGTGATGAACCTCGACAACGCGCGGGGCTGGATGGTCGGCGAGCCGAACAAAGGCCTGAACGCGATGTTCGTGATGATGAACGCCGCGCGTCTCGGCGTCGGCATGCAGAGCCTGGGCCTCACCGAAGTCGCGTATCAGAATTCACTGACCTATGCGAAGGATCGCCTGCAGATGCGTTCGCTGACCGGCCCGAAGGCGCCGGACAAGCCGGCCGATCCGATCATCGTGCATCCGGACGTGCGGCGCATGCTGCTCACGCAGAAGGCATACGCGGAAGGCGCGCGCGCGTTCTCGTACTGGTCGGCGCTGCAGATCGACAAGGAGCTGTCGCACGGCGACGAAGCGGTGCGCAAGGAAGCGGCCGATCTCGTCGCGCTGCTCACGCCGATCCTGAAGGCGTTCCTGTCGGACAACGCGTTCGAATCCACGAACCATGCGATGCAGATCTACGGCGGCCACGGCTTCATCTCCGAGTGGGGCATGGAGCAGTACGTGCGCGACGCGCGGATCAACATGATCTACGAAGGCACCAACTCGATCCAGTCGCTCGACCTGCTGGGCCGCAAGGTGCTGGGCGACATGGGCGCGAAGCTCAAGAAATTCGGCGCGCTCGTTACCGCATTCGCGGAAGCGGAAGGCGTGAAGCCGGAGATGGCGGAGTTCATCAACCCGCTCGCCGACATCGGCGAAAAGGTGCAGAAGCTGACGATGGAAATCGGCATGAAGGCGATGCAGAACCCGGACGAGGTCGGCGCCGCCGCCGTGCCGTACCTGCGCACCGTCGGCCACCTGGTGTTCTCGTACTTCTGGGCGCGCATGGCGCGCCTCGCGCTCGACAAGGAAGCGTCGGGCGATCCGTTCTACAAGGCGAAGCTCGCGACCGCGCGGTTCTATTTCGCTCGCCTGCTGCCCGAAACGGCGTCGACGATCCGTGCCGCGCGCGCCGGCTCGAAGACGCTGATGGAAGTCGACGAAGCGCTGTTCTGAAGCGACGCCGGGCGGTGCGCCGCCCGGGCGACCTGATCTTTAGCATGCACACACTGCGCATCCGGCCCATCGGCACGCGATGCGCAGCCCCATCCGGAGGAGTCCCGTGAGCAATTTCATCATTCGCAAGGTCGCCGTGCTCGGCGCCGGCGTGATGGGCGCGCAGATCGCCGCGCATCTCATCAACGCACGCGTGCCGGTCCTGCTGTTCGACCTGCCCGCCAAGGAAGGCCCGAAGAGCGGCATCGCGCTCAAGGCCATCGAGAACCTGAAAAAGCTGTCGCCCGCGCCGTTCGGCTCGAAGGACGACGCAAAGTATCTGCAGGCCGCCAACTACGAAGACGATATCGCGAAGCTCGCCGAGTGCGACCTCGTGATCGAGGCGATCGCCGAACGGATGGACTGGAAGCACGACCTGTACAAGAAGGTCGCGCCGCATCTCGCGCCGAACGCGATCTTCGCGTCGAACACGTCGGGCCTGTCGATCAACGCGCTGTCGGACGGCTTCAGCGACGAGCTGAAAGCGCGCTTCTGCGGCGTGCACTTCTTCAATCCGCCGCGCTACATGCATCTCGTCGAACTGATTCCGACCGCGCACACGCGCGGCGAGATCCTCGACCAGCTCGAAACCTTCCTGACGAGCGTCGTCGGCAAGGGCGTCGTGCGTGCGAAGGACACGCCCAACTTCATCGCGAACCGCGTCGGCATCTACTCGATCCTCGCGGTGATCACCGAGGCCGCGAAGTTCGGCCTGCGCTTCGACGAAGTCGACGACCTGACGGGCAGCCGCCTGGGCCGCGCGAAATCGGCGACGTTCCGCACCGCGGACGTGGTCGGTCTCGACACGATGGCGCACGTGATCAAGACGATGCAGGACAACCTCGCCGACGATCCGTTCTTCCCGGTCTACCAGACCCCGCCCGTGCTCGCCGAACTGGTGAAGCAGGGCGCGCTCGGGCAGAAGACGGGCGGCGGCTTCTACAAGAAGGAAGGCAAGGCGATCAAGGTGCTCGACGCCAAGACGGGCACCTATGTCGATTCCGGCGCGAAGGCGGACGAGACCGTCGCCCGCATCCTGAAGCGCCCGCCGGCGGAACGCCTGAAGCTGCTGCGCGAGACGGACCATCCGCACGCGCAGTTCCTGTGGTCGATCTTCCGCGACGTGTTCCATTACATCGGCGTGCACCTCGAATCGATCGCCGACAACGCGCGCGACGTCGATCTCGCGATCCGCTGGGGCTTCGGCTGGAACGAAGGTCCGTTCGAAGGCTGGCAGGCCGCCGGCTGGAAGCAGGTCGCCGAATGGGTGCAGGAAGACATCGCGGCCGGCAAGGCGCTCTCGAACGCGCCGCTGCCCTCGTGGGTGCTCGAAGGCGTGGTGGCGGAACAGGGCGGCGTGCATACGGCCGCCGGTTCGTGGTCGCCGTCGGCCAAGGCATTCGTGCCGCGTTCGACGCTGCCCGTCTACGAGAAGCAGGTGTTCCGCGCGCCGCTGCTGGGCGAAACCGGCGCCGATCCGAAGACTTACGGCAAAACGCTGTTCGAGACCGACGCGGTGCGTGCGTGGCTCGACGATCGCGCGGGCGAGAACGACGTCGTGATCGTGTCGTTCAAGTCGAAGATGAACACGATCGGACCGAGCGTGATCGACGGTCTCGTGCAGGCGATCGAGCTGGCGGAGAAGGAGTACAAGGGCGTCGTGATCTGGCAGCCGACGTCGCTGAAGCTCGGCACGCCGGGCGGCCCGTTCTCCGCCGGCGCGAATCTCGAGGAGGCGATGCCCGCGTTCATGATGGGCGGCGCCAAGGGGATCGAGCCGTTCGTGAAGAAGTTCCAGGAAGGCATGCTGCGCGTGAAGTACGCGAACGTGCCGGTGGTCGCGGCCGTGTCGGGCATCGCGCTCGGCGGCGGATGCGAGCTGATGCTGCATAGCGCGAAGCGCGTCGTGCACGTCGAAAGCTATGTGGGTCTGGTCGAAGTCGGCGTCGGTCTCGTGCCGGCGGGCGGCGGCCTGAAGGAAGCGGCGCTGCGCGCGGCGGACGCGGCGGAAGCGGCGGGCGCGACGAGCGATCTGCTCAAGTTCGTCACGAAGTCGTTCGAGAACGCGGCGATGGCGAAGGTCTCCGCATCGGCGCACGACGCGCGTGCGATGGGCTATGTGAAGCCGTCGGACACGATCGTCTTCAACGTGTTCGAGCTGCTCGACGTCGCGAAGAAGGAAGCGCGCGCGCTGGCTTTGGCGGGCTACCGCGCGCCGCTGCGGGCGACCGCGGTGCCGGTGGCGGGCCGCTCGGCGATCGCGACGATCAAGGCGCAGCTCGTCAACATGCGCGACGGCCGCTTCATCAGCGACCACGATTTCCTGATCGCGAGCCGCATCGCGGAAGCGGTGTGCGGCGGCGACGTCGAAGCGGGCAGCCTGGTGGACGAAGCGTGGCTGCTGAAGCTGGAGCGGCGCGCGTTCGTCGATCTGCTCGGCACGCAAAAGACGCAGGAGCGGATCATGGGCATGCTGCAGACCGGCAAGCCGGTGCGCAATTAAGCGAGCGGACGAAACTTTGCATGGGACTGGAGCCAAGCGCCGAAGCGCCTGAAGTCCAGTCGACCGCAGTTATCTGCATGGGACCGGAGTAAGCGCCAAAGCGCCCACTCCGGTCGACAGGAGCCAGAAATGAGCAAACAGTTGCAAGACGCATACATCGTCGCCGCGAGCCGCACGCCGATCGGCAAGGCGCCGCGAGGTGTATTCAAGAACACGCGCCCGGACGAGCTGCTCGTCCACGCGATCAAGGCGGCCGTCGCCCAGGTGCCGGGCTTCGACACGAAGCTGATCGAGGACGCGATCATCGGCTGTGCGATTCCCGAGGCCGAGCAGGGTCTCAACGTCGCGCGCATGGGGGCGCTGCTCGCCGGCCTGCCGAATACCGTCGGCGGCGTGACGGTGAACCGCTTCTGCGCGTCGGGCATCACGGCGCTGGCGATGGCGGCCGACCGGATCCGCGTCGGCGAATCCGACGCGCTGTTCGCGGGCGGCTGCGAATCGATGAGCATGGTGCCGATGATGGGCAACAAGCCGTCGATGTCGCCGCATATCTTCGATCGCAGCGAGGACGTCGGCATTGCCTACGGCATGGGGCTGACGGCCGAGCGCGTCGCGGATCAATGGAAGGTGAGCCGCGAGGACCAGGATGCGTTCTCGGTCGAGTCGCACCGCAAGGCGCTCGCCGCGCAGCAGTCGGGCGAGTTCAACGACGAGATCGCGGCCTATACGCTCACGGAACGTTTCCCGGATCTCGCGTCGGGCGAGGTCAAGGTGAAGACGCGCGAGCTGACGCTCGACGAAGGTCCGCGCGCGGATACGTCGCTCGAAGGCCTCGCGAAGCTGCGCGCGGTGTTCGCGAACAAGGGTTCGGTGACGGCCGGCAACAGCTCGCAGACGTCGGACGGCGCGGGCGCGCTGCTCGTGGTGTCGGAAAAGATGCTGAAGCAGTTCAACCTGACGCCGCTCGCGCGTTTCGTGAGCTTCGCGGTGCGCGGCGTGCCGCCCGAAATCATGGGCATCGGGCCGAAGGAAGCGATTCCGGCCGCGCTGAAGGCCGCGGGCCTCAAGCAGGACGATCTCGACTGGATCGAACTGAATGAAGCGTTCGCCGCGCAGTCGCTCGCGGTGATCCGCGATCTCGGTCTCGATCCGGCGAAGGTGAATCCGCTCGGCGGCGCGATCGCGCTGGGCCACCCGCTCGGTGCGACGGGCGCGATTCGCGCGGCGACGGTGGTGCACGGCCTGCGCCGCCGCAACCTGAAATACGGGATGGTGACGATGTGCGTCGGCACCGGCATGGGCGCGGCGGGCATCATCGAACGCCTGTAAGCGGCCCGCGTCAGCCAGGGACGACAACGGTGCGCGGGCCGCGAGCTCGCGCACCGTTTTCTTTATCCGCAGCAGAACAGCAACATCCATGGAGACGGTTCAAATGGACATCCAGATCGAAAACGCCGACGGCGTACTGACGATTACGCTCGCCCGTCCGGCGAAAAAGAATGCGATCACGTCGGCGATGTACCAGACGATCGCCGACGCGCTGGGCGACGCGGAGGAAGACAAGTCGGTGCGCGCGATCCTGATTCGCGGCAGCGAAGGCAATTTCAGCGCAGGCAACGACCTCGAGGATTTCATGAAGTCGCCGCCGAAGGACGAGCACGCGCCCGTGTTTCAGTTCTTGCACCGGATCAGCACCGCGCAGAAGCCGATCGTGGCCGCCGTCTCGGGCGTCGCGGTGGGCGTGGGCGTGACGCTGCTGCTGCATTGCGACCTCGTCTACGCGGCCGACACCGCCGTGCTGTCGCTGCCCTTCGTGCAATTGGGCGTGTGTCCGGAGGCCGCGTCGAGCCTGCTGCTGCCGCGCGTGGCCGGCTATCAGATCGCCGCCGAGAAGCTGCTGCTGGGCGAGCCCTTCGATGCGCTCGAAGCGCACCGGATCGGCATCGTGAACCGCGTGGTGCCGGCGGCGGAACTCGACGCGTTCGCGGCCAAGCAGGCGGCGAAGCTGGCCGCGCTGCCGGCATCCTCGCTGCGGGTGACCAAGGCGCTGATGAAGCAGGCGGGCGGCGTCGACGTGGCCGCGCGGATGGCGGAAGAGGGGCAGCATTTCGGCGCGATGCTGCGCTCGCCCGAGGCGCGCGAGGCATTCACCGCGTTCTTCGAGAAGCGCAAGCCGGATTTCCGGCAGTTCGCCTGACGGCGGGAGGGCGGCGGCGCCGCGCGCGTCACGCGGTGCCGTAGTCGACGTAACCCGACTCGCGGCAGAAGCTCACGAGCCGCACGCCCGCTTCCTTTGCGATCGCGATCGCGAGCGACGACGGCGCCGAGATGGTCGCCACCATCGGGATGCCGACCCGCGCAGCCTTGCGCACCAGTTCGTAGCTCGCGCGGCTCGACAGGAACACGAAGCCGTCCGTGGTGCCCGCGCGCTCCAGCGTGAGCGCGCCGATCAGCTTGTCGAGCGCGTTGTGGCGGCCGACATCCTCGAATGCGTGCCGGATCGCACCGGCGGCGTCGCACCAGGCGGCCGCATGCAGGCCGCCCGTCTGGCGCGTGAGCGCCTGGTGGGCGGGCAGATCGCGGGCGGCGCGGGCAATCGCGTCCGGCGCGAGACGCGCGAGGAAGCCGGTGTCCGGCACGCGCTCCGGCGCGAGGTCGAGCAGGTCGATGCTTTCGATGCCGCATACGCCGCAGCCGGTCCGGCCCGCGAGCGCGCGGCGCTTTTCCTTCAGGGCGGCGAACGCCTGCTGCACGACGGTCAGCTGGACCTCGGCATGCGGCATCGCTCCGTCGCCGTGCAGCACGACCTCGATGTCCTTGATGTCGCTGCCGCGCGCGACGATGCCTTCCGACACCGCGAAGCCCACAGCAAACGCCTCCAGATCGCACGGCGTGCACATCATCACCGCGTGCGAGATGCCGTTGAACACCAGCGCGACCGGCCATTCCTGCCCGACGCGGTCGACGGCCGTCTCGAGCGCCGCGCCACGGCGCCGGTGCACCTCGAGTTCGACGACACCGGTGGGTTCGGCGGTTTCGGCAGGATTCACGGACAGGCTCCTTGGTTCGAATGGGGGCGGGACGGCGCGCGGATTTGACCTGCGCCGGTCGCTCCCGGACGTTCTAAAATACCCTAGGCTGGCCGAACGCGCCGGCAATCGTTCAACCGGGTGCCAACATGGGATTAAGCGACGCGCCGTTGCTGTTCAATTTCGAGATCGAGTCATCCGAGAATTTTACGTATATCCCGATGATCGTCCGCTTCAATCTGGACCGGTTCGGGCTGCGGATTTCTCTGGAGCAGTGGCAATTGCTGCCGCTCGAGGATCGCAAGCTGCTCGCGCGCTTTCCGGCGGACGACGACGTGGCGCTCGAACCGAATTTCGATCACGCGCTGTTTGAAATGCTGCGCACGCACGCGGATATCGAGCCTGCGTGGTTCCAGCCGGACGACCATCCCGCCTGGCGCGGCATCGACGCCGTGCCCGATGCGCTCGTGCAGCAGAGCGCGCTCGCCGGACTGGCCGCGCCGTCGGCCGACGCGTGGTCGCGACTCGCGCCGTTCCAGCGCTATGTGCTTGCGAAACTGTCGCGCAAGCCGAAGCTCAATCACGACTTCGTTCCGGCGATGCGCGAATTCGGTCTCGCCGCGCATTGAGCACGGCGGGGTGCGCTCCAGCTCAGGCGAGCGGCGGCAGCGCGCGCGGACGGCGATCGGTGTCGGTCGCGACATAGGTGAGCGTGGCTTCCGTCACCTTCACCACTTCGCCCGTCAGGCCCATGCGCTGCGCGTAGACCTCGACGTCGACCGTCACCGACGTGTTGCCGGTTTTCACGATGCTGGCGTAGAAGCTCAGCAGGTCGCCGACGAACACCGGCTGTTTGAACAGGAACGAGTTGACCGCGACCGTCGCGACCCGGCCGTTCGCGCGCCGGCTCGCGGGGATCGAGCCGGCGATGTCGACCTGCGCCATGATCCAGCCGCCGAACACGTCGCCGTGGACATTCGCGTCGGACGGTTGCGGCACGACGCGCAAGGCGGGCGACTTTTGCGGGAGTTGCGGGGACGAATCGGTCATGGTTGAAGCTTCCATCCTGTAAGAAAAACAATGGGACCGGTGGCGG
>NZ_JAWJWL010000030.1:0-66317 GCF_034721475.1 Burkholderia alba
AAATGCACCTTGATGCGCCCGAGCTTGTCGGTGTAGACCTCCGACACCTGCGGCCCCACCACCGTCGCGCTCTGGATGCCCGGCACCTCCGGCCGCTTGGTCACGAGCAGCGGCCGGTACGGCTGGTCGTCGGCCAGCGCGCGGAACTTCACCGCGACGTTGCGCCCTTGCGACGTGCTGTCCGGGCCGTCCTGGACGAACGACAGCTCGCTGCCGATCACGTAGTAGCGCCGATTGCGCGAAACCGCCGGATACCCGGCCAGCGTGAAGGCGCGGCCGGTCGCCAGGCTACGCGCATTGGCCTCGCCGATCAGCACGCGCGCATCGGCCTGGAACGCCTCCAGCCGCAGCCGCGCGAGGCGTTCGCCGTTCTGCTGATCCTGATAGCCGGCCGCGTAGTCGTAGTATTCGAGCGGCACGCCCGACAGCGCCGGCTCCGGCGGCGTCTGCGCATCGCTGTCCAGACGGTTCGACGGCACCCAGTAGTTGAAATCGCGCAGCGCGACGTTGTTCGAGCGCACCCGCCGCGTCCGCTGCAGCCGCTGCACCCCTTCGCGCCCCTGGATCGCCCGCGCTTCCTCTCCGTCGGGCAGATATTCCAGCTGCCCATACGGAAACGGCAGATCGTCGAAACGCTGCGTGTCGGACATCACCACCACGTGCCGGTCCGTCTCGTGCTCGATCCAGAAGTAGATGCCCTCGTCTTCCAGCAGCCGCTTGACGAAGTTCAGGTCGCTCTCCTGGAACTGCACGCAGTATTCGCGCGGCTCGTAGGCGCCTTCCAGCTCGAAGCGATAGTCCGTGCGCCGATGCCCCTGGAACACCTGCTCGACGATCTCCGGCACCGTCAGGTTCTGGAAGATCCGGCTGTTCCGGTTTTCCTCCAGAAACGACAGCCAGCTTCTCAGGTCGAGCGTGTAGGTGTACTGCCCGCTCAATTGGCCGGTGTCGTAGCCGCCGAAGATGTTCATGCTGAAGGTCCGTACCGCGCCGCCGCCCAGGTCGATGTCGGCCGACAGCGGCGTGCCCAGCAGCGCGTCGAAGTCCAGCTCCGGATCGCGGCTCAGCACGTCGAGCCGGTACGACGGCTCCCGTGAAAAATGCTCATGGACCGTCAGGCCGAGCGCGATGCAGCTCGGGGCCAACGCGTCGCTGCGCAGTTCGATCAGACGCATGCAGGCTCTCCCATCAGTTTTTCACCTGCATGCCGAGTTTCTTCAGATCCACGCCCACCTCGGAGTAACTGACGCCCGTGTAGGAGTAGGCGAAGCNCGAGAAGTTCTCCTGAACCACCAGCGCGAGCGCGATGCAGCCCGGGTCCAGCGCATCGCTGCGCAGTTCGATCAGACGCATGCCGGTTCCCCCTTCGATCCCGCATCCGCCTGCACATCGGCTGCGATCGCGACGACGTCCGCCGCGATCGCGCCGGCGGGCTCGGCCGGCACATGCACCGCCTCGGCGATCGGGTCAAGGTCGTCGTCGAAGGCGAGCGACAATGCATCGCCCGCCGACAGCCGCACCGTCCGAAGCACGCGGTTTTCCGCACGCGCGGCCAGCACGCCGCGCGCGACGGCGGGCATCACGTGCTGACGCAGCAGGTCGCGCACCGCGCGGCCGTTGGCCGGATGGCGCGCCACCGCCTGCGCGATCCAGCCGGCGACGTTATCGTCCGCGCGCCAACCGAGCGCAGTCTGCGCCAGGCGCTGCCCGATCTCGTCGAGCGCCTGCCGCGCGATGCCCGTCAGCGCATCGAGGTCGAGCGGGCGGAACGCGACGATCTGGATCCGCGCCAGCAGAGCCGCGGAAAACCGCCCCTCCAGCCGCTCGCGCACCAGCGCCTCGAGCTTCGCCTGCGATACCTGCGGATCGGCCTGGCACGCCGCCTCGATCTCCGCGTCCCCCAGATTGGTGGTCAACAGGATCAGGCTGTTGCGAAAGCTGATGCGCCGGCCTTCGCCGTCCTCCATCCAACCCTGGTCGAACACCTGGTAGAACACTTCGTGAATGTCCCGATGCGCGCGGTCGAACTCGTCGAGCAGCAGCACGCTGTACGGCTTCTTGCGGATCGCCTCGGTCAGCCGCCCGCCCTTGCCGTAACCCACATAGCCCGGCGGCGCGCCCTTCAGCGTCGACGCGGTATGCGCCTCCTGGAATTCATTCATGTTGAACTGCACGAGATTGCGCTCGCCGCCGAACAGCAGTTCGGCGAGCTTCGCCGCCGCCTGGCTCTTGCCGGTGCCGGTCGGCCCGGCGAGCAGCATCACGCCGAGCGGCCGCTGCGGATCGTTGAGCCCCGAATGCGAGACGTGCAGCGCCTGCGCGATCGAGCGCATGCCGCCCGCCTGCCCGTGGATGCACTCGCCGAGCGAGCGCTCCAGCTCGACCATCCGCCGCGCTTCGTCGTGCGCGAGCTGCGTGACCGGCACGCCGGTCCATTCCGCGAGCACTTCGGCGACCACGTGCTCGTCGACCCACGGTCGCACCCACCGGTCCGCGTCGCCGTGCGCGTCCCATTGCGCGGCGCCGTCCTGCGCCGCCGGCGATCCCGCGACCGCGTTCATGCGTGCGAGCCAGCCTCGCACCTCGCCGCGCTGATCCTCGACCACGCTTTCGAGCGCGCGCGCCTGCAAGCTCAGGCGGTCGCGCCGCGCTTCCAGCTCGGCTTCGTCGCCCGGCGTCGACACGCCCATGCGGCGGTCGTTGGCTCGCCATCCGAGGGTCTGCCCGATCGCGAGCACCTGCTGCTCGAGCCGTTCCAGCTCGGCCGGCGCGCAACTCTGGCTCATCGCCACCCGCGCGCAGGCGGTGTCCAGCAGGCTGATGGCCTTGTCCGGCAACTGCCGAGCGGGCAGATAGCGGCGCGACAGCGCCACCGCGCTGCAAAGCGCGGCGTCGACGATCTGCACCCGATGGTGCGCGGCGAAGCGCGGCGCGATGGTGCGCAGCATGTCGACCGCCGCCGCGTCGTCCGGCTCCTCGACGGGCACGGCCTGGAACCGCCGCGTCAGCGCCGCGTCCGGTTCGATGTACTGCTTGTACTCGGACCAGGTGGTGGCCGCCACCATCCGCAGCTGGCCGCGCGCCAGCATCGGCTTGATCAGGTTCGCCGCGTCGCCGGTGCCCGCCGCGCCGCCCGCGCCGATCAGCGTGTGGGTTTCGTCGCAGAACAGGATGACCGGGCTCGGCGCGGCGAGCACCGCGTCCATCACGCTCTTCAGACGCTGCTCGAATTCGCCGCGCACGCCGGCCCCCGCCTGCAGCCGGGCCAGATCGAGCGCCCAGACCTGCGCGCCGAGCAGCCCCGGCGGTACCGCGCCGGCGTGGATTTTCTGCGCGAGCGCCTCGACCACGGCCGTCTTGCCCACGCCGGCCTCGCCGACCAGGATCGGGTTGTTCTGGCGCCGCCGCGACAGGACGTCGATCACGGTCCGCAATTCGTCGTCGCGCCCCACCACCGGGTCCAGCTCGCCGCGCGCCGCCTGATCGGTCAGGCAGGTCGCCCACTTCGCGAGCGCGTCGTCCGGCGCCGGCCCGTCGGCGGGCACATCGCCGTCGGCCTGCGACGGACTCTCGATGGCCTCGGGCCAGCCCGCGGCCAGCGCCTCGTAGCGCTTCACGATCTCGTCGGTCGACGCCTCCGTGATCCCTTGCGGGATCCGCTGCCGGAGCCAGCGGCGCGTCAGATCGTCGTCCAGCCAGGACAGCAGCAGATGACCGGAGCGCACCTTGCCCGACGGCGCGGCCACCTGGCTCCAGATCACGGCCGGACCCACGCTGCGCTCCAGCGAGCCGGAAATGTCCCGCAGCGATTCGCCGCCGACGTCGAACGCATCGAGCGCCTTCTCCAGCCGGCGCTTCACGTCGCCGACGTCGTGGCCCCATTCGGCGAACAGCTTGGCCAGGTCGCTCTGCTCGCGTTGCAGCAGGCAGAGCGCCCAGTGATCGAGATCGATGAAGGTGTGCCGCCGCGACCGGCCCAGCGCCGTGGCGTCCACAAGAGCCGCATAGGTGGTGCGGCCGAGACAGTTGAAAATACGTTCGCGATTCACGTCTAGTCCCGAAAAGTTTCGTAGATGGTCAGAGTGCGCAGCGCATGATTCGGCCGAGACCACGCATCGACGCCGATGCGCATGCGCCCCACTTTCCCCGCCAGCTCAGGGCGCGTGCGCACCTGAACCTTGATGACGGGATCGATCCTGCCGTCGACGAAATCCGTCGCGACTGCGCATACCGCCATCACAGCCGCCGATCGGCGTTGCCAACGGTAAAACTCGTCGGCCTCTATCGGACCGATCACGATCTCCATCGAATGCTGCACATCCCAGATCCGCGCGCCGAGCCGCCATGCGCCCACTCGCCGCCCGCCGCGGGGCGCGCACGGCACCGGAATCCAGCGGCCGAAGCGCGGCGCGACGCGCAGCGGCACGCCGAAATAGCGGGCCAGCACCCGCTGCAGGTCGGCCAGCGAGCGGCGCGGCGCGCAATAGATGCCCGGAAACGCGCACCGGCATGCGTGCGCGTGATCCGTCGTCGCATCGCGGCGGGACGGCGCGCTCGCGTTCGCCAGCGCAGTCACGCGCTCGACGAACGGATTGCGCGCGCGTTCGTAGCCGAGCACCGGATGCATCGACGACCACGCGATGTAATGCAGCCACGCCAGATCTCCGCACGCGACGTTGAGAAAGCGCTCGAACGCCGCGTTGCGCTCGAAGCGCAACTCCTGCATCGCGTGTTCGGTCACATGCAGCGGCAGCGGACCGTACGGGGCGAACAGGCCGAAGTGACGCTGGATCACGCTGACGCGCGGGTGATCGTCGACTTCGATCAGACGCGGCAGATCGACCTTCACCCGATCGACCTCCGTGCTAGCGAAGCGCATGTCGGCCGACTGCTCGATGCGCAGCCAGGCCGGACTGCGGCGCACCCGCCGCGCCGAGCCGCTCCGCTCGCGCTCCAGCACCTCGACCCGGCGCATCAGTTCGAAGAAGGTCCGGCGGGGCGTCAGCGCCTGAGCGACGCGGGCGAGCTTCACGACAGCCTCCCGCTGCCGGCGGCCGTGTTCAGATGCGTGCTGACCGGTTCGCCGTCGAGCTTGACGACGACTTCGACGCCGTCGTTGAGCGTCACCGCCTCGGCGAGCGCCTGCGCGAGCAGGCGCCCGAACAGCCAGCCGCCGCGATCCGCGTGCGCCGATTCGGCCACGTCGATCTCGACGCGCATCGCGCGTACCAGCGCGAGCGGCGTCGCCCGGCCGGCGGCGATGAAACGCGCGCCGAGCTGCACCGAGCGCAGGCTGTCGACGCGCTGCCGGTCCAGCGCATCCTCGTGATTGATCGCGAGCAGCAGCTGTTCGACGACGCGCGCGGTGATGTCCTGCGATCGTTCGCCGTTGAGCGCGAGCGGATTGCGGCCGAGATGCGACACGGCTTCCCAGCACGCGTCGACGGCCGGCATCCCGCGCGGCGTGCTGGCCGGCCACAGGCATTCGATGCGCCGCACCGCCACCGGATCGAGCAGGCTCAGCTCCGCGTCGAGCAGCGCCGAGGGCCGCCAGTCGCGATCGGCCACCAGCGCCTTGCCGGCGATCGACGCGATATCGTCCAGTTCGACGGTATCGTCGAAGGTCGACACGGCAATCAGATCGTGGCTCGCCAGCGGATCGAAGCGATCGCGCCGCGCGCCGTCGGCGAGCAGCGCGTTCTCGCGCCGCAGGCTGTAACGAATCGCCTCGCCCCGCGCTTCGTAGCCGCCCGTCTCCAGCACCGAGCGCGCGGCATGCGACTTGCCGTTGCTTTCGCACACGCGCACCTCGGTCAAACCCCACAAGTGATGCGCGGCCGGCGACATCCGGTCCACCGGAATCCACTGCTCGGTCAAATTGGCGTCGTAGGGAACCGGATCGAAGCGCTTCGGATACAGGTTGATCGCGGGCGTCGCGAACAGGCGGAACTGGCTGGCGTCGACTTCGCCGACGAGTCCGTTCGGCACGTGCTGCAACGCAAAGAACAGTTCGAACGCGCGCGCGGTCGGATCGGCCGAGGAGATCGCCGCGAGCGCGTCGAGATAGACGCCGAGCAGACGGGTCGGCTGCGCGAAATACTCGCGCAGCAGCCGCAGGCCGGGCAGTCCGCCGAAATCGGGCGGCAGGAGCGCTTCGGCGTCGTCGACGCCGGACAGGCGGATCCCCGCCATCGGCAGCGTCAGCACCTCGTCGCCGCGCGAGGTCGGCACCACCGCGTACCACGCGCTGCTGGATGCGAGCAGCGCCTGATGAAGCGCGTACGCACGCGGCAGATCGCCGGCCAGGCTGAGGTGCAAGGGCTCGAATCCCGTTTCGCCGCGCCCCAGCTCGCCGATCGTGGACACGCCCTCGAGTTCGAAACGGAACCGCAACACCGCCTGCGACGACGCCAGGCGCTGCGCGAGCAGCGTCGGCAGGCCGTTCAGGCTGCGGCTGCACTCCACCTTGGCGAGGCGCAGCGGCAGCATCGTCACGTCCCGCGCGGTGGCGAACGTCACGGGCAGCTTGCGCCCGGGCAAACGGGCCGCGACCAGCGAGCCCTTCGGCAGCGTGCTGCCGCGAAACGCTTCCGGCGAATCCAGATCCGGATGAAAGGCAAAAGTCGTCAGCGCGGGCGTCGCGCCCATGAATAGCGGGCAGACACGCCCGAGCGCCTGTTGCGCGAATTCCGCGCATTCGCGATCGAGACGTGTCTGCACCCGTGCCGACAGATAGGCTACGCCTTCGAGCAACCGCTCGACAAACGGATCGGTGACCGCATCCGGATGCAGGCCGAGCGCCGATGCGACCTGCGGATGCTCCTTGGAAAAGCGGGCACCCGCGTCGCGCAACTGGCGCAGTTCATCGTTGTAATGGTCCAGGAAGTTCATGATCGTTCGCAGTTCATCAATCGCCGACCAGACTGAAAAATCCGCTCAGGTAGTCAAGCGCGAGGCTCACCCTGATCTCGGCTCCATCGTCGCGAGCCGTCGTCAGGATGTCGAAGTACAGCGTCTGCGGCGCACGTCTGCCGCCGCCGGCTCTCGGCCGCACACTCGTTCGCGTGCTGTCCACGCGCGGCTCGAACCGGCGCAGCACTTCGCAGATATGCGAAGCCGCATGCACCGGATCGATCCGGGTGGCGCCGGCCGCCTGCATCGGCGGGCAGCCGTAGTTCAGCACCGAATGCGCCACAGGGCTGTTGTCCGGCGCGCCGATTCGCGCGCCGCGCAACGCACAGTTCATCAGTTCGACCAGGTGATATCCCACTACCTCCTGGAGCGAATCCCGGCGAAACCGCCTCGACAGCTTGTTGTAGAGATGCGCGCTCACATGCGTATTCCCGCGTGTTGCGTCCTAGGCCGCAACACGATCCATGGTTTGCTCGAACAAGAAGACGCTGGGTCCGATCAGATCGGCGCGTTCAGCTTGAGGTCGTAGCCGGCCTTGATCACCGCGCCCATCGTGCCGTCGTTGCGCTGCTCGCGGTACTCGAACTCGATCTGGGCGAAATTGACCTTGATTTCATCCGTCGGCAGCACGTTGTCGACTTCGCCGCTGCCGTGACCGAGCAGCGAGAACGGCATGTTGCCGAGCGTGCGGAACGACGACACCAGACCGCTCGCGAACGTGATCGTCAGGAATTCCTGCTGCCCCTTGCCCGATTTGCGGCAGATCAGCTTGGCGCTGGCGATGTGATCGCCGGTCGCGCACATCAGGAACAGTTTCGGCGACGCCTTGTTCGACACCATGCGGAATTCGAAATCCTTCATTTCGACCTTGCCCGCACCGCCGCCGCTGCCAAACCCCCAGCGGCCGGAGTTTTCTTCCGCCCACTGCCAGCTCTGGATCTGGATCAGACCCGGATATTGCTGATCGGTCGACTCGCCTTCGACGCCGTCGATCTGCAAGAAATAATCAACCAACGCATTTGCCATTCTCAGAACTCCTAAATTACTTTAAGAAGACCAACTAACCCACCGTGTACACACCGATTACCGCCCGGCGCCATCAGCCTCGATGCCGCCGGGCGACGCCTCGAAGGCCGCCGCCCGAATCGCGATGCGCGGCAGCCGGCCGGCCGTCGCCGGTCAGCTCGCCGATTCCTGCTTGGTCGACGGCAGCTTCGAGACCAGCCGGAGGGACACGGTCAAACCCTCCAGCTGGAAATGGGGACGCAGGAAAAACTGCGCGCGATAGTAGCCGGGGTTTTCCGGGATCTCGTCGACGACCACCTCCGCCGCGGACAGCGGGCGCTGCGATTTGGTGGTCTCGCTCGAGATCGACGGATCGCCGTCGACGTAATTCATCAGCCAGTCGTTCAGCCAGCGCTGCGTATCCTCGCGCGACTTGAACGAGCCGATCTTGTCCCGGACGATGCACTTCAGGTAGTGCGCGAACCGGCAGGTCGCGAAGATGTACGGCAGGCGCGACGACAGGTTGGCGTTCGCCGTGGCGTCGTCGTCCTCGTAGATCGCCGGACGATGCACGGTTTTCGCGCCGATGAACGCGGCGGTGTCGGAGTTCTTCCGGTACACCAGCGGCATCAGGCCGGATTCCGACAGCTCGTGCTCGCGGCGATCCGAAATCGCGATTTCCGTCGGGCAGTGCAATTCGACCTCGTTGTCCTGCGACGGCAGCACGAACTTCGGCAGCACCTCCACCGCTCCGCCGGACTCGACGCCCCGGATCTTGGTGCACCATCCGTAGGTCTTGAAGGCACGCGTGATGTTCGCGCCCATCGCATAGGCGGAATTGGCCCAGCAGAAATCTTCCGCGCGATCCGGATCGACCTTCTCCTCGAAGCCGAACTCCTCGACCGGCTGCGTCTTCGGCCCGTAAGGCACCCGTGCCAGAAAGCGCGGCAAGGTCAAGGCCAGGTAGCGGGAATCGTTGCTCTCCCGCAGACGGCGCCAGAAGGTGTACTCGGTCGACGTGAAGATCTTGGACACGTCGCGCGGGTTCGACAGCTCGTTCCAGTTGTCCATCTGCAGCAGACCGGGCGCGGCCGCCGCGATGAACGGCGCATGCGCGGCCGCCGCGATCTTCGACATCTCGGTCAGGATCGACACGTCCTGCATGCTGTGGTCGAACTCGTAGTCGCCGATCAGGCAGCCGAACGGCTCGCCGCCGAATTGCCCGTACTCCTGCTCGTACACCATCTTGAAGATCGGGCTCTGGTCCCACACCACGCCCTTGAAGCGGCGCAGCGTCTTGCCCAGATCGGATTTCGACACGTTCAGATAGCGGATCTTGAGGTTCTCGCTGGTATCCGTGTTCGACACCAGATAATGCAGCCCCCGCCACGCGCCTTCGAGCGCCTGGAAGCGCTTGTTGTGCAGCACCTGCGTGAGCTGGCTCGAAATCTTCTTGTCGAGTTCCGCCACCAGTTGCTCGATGGTCTGCGCGACGTCCTCGCGCACCACCACCCGGCTGCGGCGCGCATAGGTCAGCAGCGTTTCGACCGCGCTCTGCACCGCCTCGGCGGCCTCGTTGGTGCGCGGCCGGAACGAGCGGCGCAGGATGCCCTTCAGATCGTCGTCGAGCGGTTCGTCGACGACGATGCGTTCCGCCGACGGTTCCAGCTGATTGAGCGTGCTCATTTGACCTCCTGGGGCGGCGCGGCGTCGCCGGACGGTCCGGCGGCGTCCGCCGGCGCGGGTGCGGGGGCTTCGTCATCCGCCCACTTCGAATTTTTCAGCAGCTCGTGGATCAGGTCCTCGGCCGCCGCCTTCCCATCCATGTAAGTCAGCAGCTCCTTCAGCCGATTGCGCGCCTCGAGCAGCGTGGACAGCTCCGGAATGCGCTTGACGACTTCCGCCGGCTCGAACGAATCCATCGACGTGAAGTTCAGGTCGATCGGGATCAACGTGCCGTCGTCCGTCAGCACATTCTTCACGTGGTAGCTGAGCGACGGCGCGATCTGCGCCATCCGTTCGTCGAAGTTCTCGACGTCGATCTCCGAGAACCGGCGCTCCTCCACCGCGCCCAGCGGCTCGACGTTGTCACCCGACAGATCCGCCATCACGCCCGCCACGAAAGGCAGCTCGACCTTCTTCTGCGACCCGTAGACTTCGACGTCGTACTCGATCTGAACCCGGGGAGCGCGGCTTTCCCCGATGAATTTTTGCCCGTCCTTCTGACGCACCATGGCTTTCAGCCCTCCTCATAAACACATCGATCATTTGACGGATCCGACGGGACGCCCCAACTGGGCCGCCAGCGCCGCTCCCTCTGGATACAGCTCCGCCATCACTTCCTCGAAACCCGCGCCCAGCATGCGTTGGATGCGCGATAGAAAAATCGGCGCGGGATGGCTCGGTTCGTGAATCCGGAAATATTCGGCTACGCGCTCCAGCACGGCCTCGACGTCCTCTCGCGTCGCCAGGGCGGCGCCGGTGTCTCCCGGCGGGCCGCGCCCGGCTTCCACCACGGGCGACGGCGGCGCGGCAGGCGCTGCCGAGCCCGTTCCGGCAGGCGACGCCCCCAATCTGGACAGCGCCCGGCCGAGCAGATCCATCACCCGCGAGATCTCGAACGGTTGCCCGGCGACTCGCATCGATTCCGTTATTTTTAAAAAGGAATCCTGAATGTCATGCAGAACACTATGTGCTTTTTCTTGATAATCCCGATCGTCCAGTATCGCGGCGGCCTCGCCGTTCGCCAACGCGGCCAGCGTCACGTCCCGCCCCTCGAATCGCGCACAGCCGAATTGATGCGCGAACTGCGGCCCGGCAATCCAGCCGAGTTGCAGCGCGTGGATCTCGCCGGCCGACTCGCCCGGCAGCGCGCGGGGATGAATCTCGTCGGCGGGTGCGCTCATGACGCCGGCGAGCAGCCTCACGCCGTCGGCCAGCCCGGACAGCCCGCGCCGCACCATGCAGGCCCGGATGTACCAGATCGCCACGCGGATATCCTTGGCCTTTTTCAATAGCACCAGGCAGGCATTTTCAATAGGAACCCATTGAAAGGCGCCCTCGCCTTTTCGCTGCGGCGCATTTCCCACCGAATCGTATTCACAAATTGCCGCATCGATCCGGACGAAATCCTCGTCGAAGTCCAGTGCATCGGGTTCTGGCGGCGATTCGACCTGTCCACCCTCGATCATTACAACTCCTCGAAATTACCAATGATATTGACGTCTCATTCAGTCACGGCAACGCGCATCAAACAAAATTTGACGAATGAGACAAACGTCTCTATATTTAAACCCAAGGCCATTGGTGCCACGCACAAATCGACCGCAGTCTCCGCCAAAAACTAGGACGTAACCAGTTAATCGACGAGACGATTATCGCGATGCAAAAACGGGGCAATAAAAATCGATGCAACACCCTCCACCCAAAATACGTCAAGCGTACTTTCGGCGGTAATTTGTTACTAGATGTATCTGAGCAGAATGCATCGACCAATAAGGATTCACACTGCCGGCCCCTGGAAAGCGAGCAGCAGATGGTACGCCGCATGGGCGTCAGATCCTTGCAGGTAAAGGCCTGGGGCCCACTTGAAGCAAAATGGACACAGAGCCATACTCAGCATTCAAACGACAGCGTGCAATCGATTCCAAATATCGATAGAGGGGTTCCCTGTTAAATGTGATCGAACTGAATACCTTGCATCAGGGGCAAATATAATCCCTCGTCCTTATCAGTGCAAGCTGAAATTAATCAATCCTTCTGCATGATATTCGACCAGATTCCTCATTCTAAAATGGGTAATGGCGTCGATGGGATCGTTTCCACATGCACAATCAGATGCGTAGTTAACTGTTTTAGCAAACAATCATCGGATTGAATTTTCAGAGTCCTCAATCGAACACCAATAATCAACCGAGGCCACGCAATCAACCGATTGGTTAGCAAAATTTCCTTCTAATTAAATGTAATAAGTAAAATTTCCCCGTTTGACCAGCCCGCATTGCGCGAACGGCCGCTCATATCCGACGACATCTCTTCCATCCATTTACTTGGCGCCGCCCGGTCGATCATCGACACGACGCCGATCGATGCCTTCAGGATTTACCGGCCCCGCCAAATTAATCTGCAATCCAAATCAATCAAGCGATGCTGAAATGGACGCTTGCACCCCTTCACGGGGTCAATGCTTCATCGTCCCGGTTCGCGCATCACTTCTTCCAATTTGAGTAGGACTGCCATATATTTGGGCAACCGAATCCCACCCTCCTCGAGCGCGACTCGTCCGGTTCATCGCCTTCGGCGCATTGAGCTTAGAATCCGACGCGCCCCCAACCTCATCGCGAGTCATCACCATCATGAGCATCGGATTACGCAACGCGCGCATCGACATCCTGCGCGGCCTGTCGATCCTGCTGGTTCTGCTGCACCACTTCAACATCGCCTACCGACTGGACGACACCACGCTGGCGCATGTGGTCGGCTGGGAAGCGATCCGCGCCGTGGCGCGCAACGGCAATTACGGCGTCACGATGTTCTTCGCGATATCGGGCTACCTGATCACGTCGAATGCGCGGGCGCGCTGGGGCGAACTGGCGCGCGTCGATGCCCGGCGGTTTTACGGCCCGCGCATCGCGCGCATCCTGCCGTGCCTGCTGTTGCTGCTCACAACCGTGAACCTGCTGGCCGCCGCGCGCGTTCCGATTTTCCAGAATCATCCGCAGTCCGGCATCGAACTGTCGTTCTGGCTCGTGAATGCCGCATCGCTGACGTTCTGGATGAATGTGCTGATCGGCCACGCCGGCTGGTTCAACTACGCGCTGGGCGTACTGTGGTCGCTATCCGTCGAGGAAGTGTTCTATCTGGCCTTCCCGCTGCTCTGCATCGCGCTGCGGCGCGACGCGCGCCTCATCGCGTTCTGGCTCGTCATCATCGCGATCGGGCCGGCGTACCGTTTCATGCACCAGGGTGACGAGAGCGAATTCCTGTATGCGTACTTCGCGAGCTTCGACGGCATCGCGATCGGCTGCTGCACCGCCCTGCTCGCGCAACGCGTCAGGCTGCACGGCAGCATGGGGCGCTGGCTGCAATTCGCCACGATCGCGGCGATGGCCGTGCTGTATCTCGCCGCGCCGATCGCGCAGACCCATGTCCTAGGCGTGACCGCCATGGCGCTCGGCACCGCCGTGCTGCTGCTCGGCGCGCACGGCGAGCCGGCCGGACCGATCGCGGCGCGCAGCCGCATCGCGCGCGCGCTCGCGTGGTTCGGCGGTCTCAGCTACGAGCTATACCTGTTTCACCTGATCGTGCTCGGCGCGCTGCGCACCTTCTACGCGCCCTCGGCCACGCACGGCGATGCGAAACTCGCGCTGCTGGCCGTCTTTCTCGCCGGATCGGCGGTGCTCGCCGCCGCGATCGCGCGAGGCTTCGCGGAGCCGCTCAACCGCTGGCTGAGACACCGCCTCGCGGGTGTGCCCGCCCGCATCGCCGCGCAGCGGGGCTAGCGCCGATACCTCGGCGATATGCGCCCCCCGGCATGCGGGGCGCGCGCCGCTTTGCCGTCAGGTCAGAACAGATACATGCCCGCGACGAAGACCACGCCGGAGAACAGCAGCGTCGTCACGCAATACCCCATGATGTCGCGCACGCCGAGGCCCGCGATCGCCAGCGCGGGCAAGGCCCAGAACGGCTGCGCCATGTTGGTCCACGCCTCGCCGTAGGCGATCGCCATCGCCGCCTTGCCGAGGTCCGCGCCGAGCGCCTGCGCGGCCGGCATGATGAACGGTCCCTGCACGACCCAGTGGCCGCCGCCCGAGGGCACCGCGAAATTGATCACCGCCGAACTGAGGAAGGCGAGCAGCGGAAAAGTGTGCACGTTCGCGACGTCGACGAACCCGTTCGTGATCACGCCGGCCAGACCGGAGTGATCCATCAGCGCCTGGATGCCCGCGTAGAACGGAAACTGGATCATGATCCCCGATGCGCCGCGCGCCGCCCCGGCCACCGCGCGCGCGTAGGCCATCGGCGTCCTGTGCAGCAGGATGCCGGCCGCGAGGAACACCAGGTTGACCGTGTCGATATCGAGCGAGAAGCCCTTCTGCGCGAAGCGCACGCCGATGAAAACGAAGCACAGCAGCGCGACGAACACCGACAGCAGGCGGCTCTCCTCCAGCCGTTCGGCGAGCGTCGCATCCGGGCCGAGCTTGCGCTCGACGCCCGGCGGATCCTCCAGCAGCTTCGGATCGACGGTCACGACATCCCCGGGCTTCGGCATCATCATCCGAGCCAGGAACGGCAGCATCACGATCAGGCCGATCGTGATGAACGCGTTGTAGCCGGTGAAGATCGTCTGCGATACCGGGATCAGGCCGACGGTCTTTTCCATCGGGTTGCCGTGCGTCGCGGCCACCAGCGGAATCGACCCCGACAGCCCGCCGTGCCAGCTCAGGAAACCCATGTACGCGGACGCGACCAGCAGCCGGTAGTCGGTGCCGGGCACGCGCCGCGCCACCTCGCGCGCCAGCATCGCGCCGAGCACGAGGCCGAAACCCCAGTTGATCGCGCAGGCCAGCGCGGCGACGAACGCGACCAGCATCACGCCTTGTCCGGGCGTGCGCGCCGAGCATGCCAGCGCGACCAGCAGCCGCTTCACCGGCCCGGAGCTGGCAAGCGCGTGCCCGGTGACAAGGATCATCACCATCTGCATCGAGAACGCGAGCAGATTCCAGAATCCGGAGCCCCACAGCATGATCAGCTGCGCGGGCGTCTTGGGCGTGAGGCCGAAGGCCAGGGCGAACGTCGCGATCGTCAACAGGATCGCGAAGATCAATGGATCGGGCAGGACGCGATGCACGACCTGCGTGAAGAAACCCGAAATGCGCTGAATCAACTATGTGCTCCTCGTCTCGTCATTTATTCGTTTGCGAGTCCGCGCGCGGCACGCCGGCGCGGGGCGGGCGGATTCTTGCATAAAACCGCCCGGTCCGCGTCAAGGCGCCGGCGGCGGTCCGTGTGCGATGTCAACGAAGGAAGAGAACGCGCGCGGCATGGCGGCGCGCCGATCCGGGCGAAAGGATCGCCGGCCGGTGCGATGCGGCGGCGACGCGCCCGGCGCCATAGAGCGCGGCATCGCGGCGGGCGGTCCCGCCGGCCGCGCCGTTCAGCCCAGGGTCTTGAGCCGGTGTTCCGCGCGACGCGTCGCGAGCTTGAAGGTCGACACGGAGCCCGCGACCGCCAGCAGGATCGGGATCAGGAAATCGTGATTCACGCGCGTGAATTCGAGCAGCAGCACCACGGCGGTCAGCGGCATCTGCATCGACGCCGCCAGGAACGCCGACGCGCCGACGATCGCGAAGGCACCGGGCGACGTGCCGGGCCACGCCAGGTTCCACAGGCCGCCGAGCACGAGCGCGAGCAGCGCGCCGTTCGCGAGCCCCGGCGTGAGCAACCCGCCCTCCGCGCCGGCGCGCAGGCTGCCGGCCGTGATGGCGACCTTCAGCACGAGCAGCACCGCGGCGAGCCCGATGCCGAGATGGCTTTCGAAACTCAGCTCGGCCGGCCCCTTGCCGTTGCCGAGCAACTGCGGAAACCGGATCGCCAGCAGCCCGATGATCGCGAAATTGAGCAGCGCGAACACCGGCAGGCGCCAGTCCTTCGGCGCCGCGGCGCGTGCGCGCGCCGTCAGCCGCGTGAAGCCGTAGGCGGCCGCGCCGAACAGCGGCCCGAACACGGCCGACCACACGACGAGCGACGCGCTCAACTCGAGCCCGGACACCCGGTACTGATGGTCGTTGCCCAGCCCGATCCACGCGACGACCGCCGCGATCGCCGAGGTGGCGACGGCGGGTACGAGCGCGCGCCAGCCGAACGTGCCGAGCAGCACCTCCAGCACGAACACCGCGCCGCCGAGCGGCACGTTGTAGACCGCCGCGAGCCCCGCGCCCGCGCCGCACGCGACCATGATGCGGCTGTCGGCGACCGACAGCCCCACGCGGTGCGACAGCCATCCCGCCCACATCGAGCCGATTTCGCGCGGCGCGACTTCGCGGCCGAGCGGCGAGCCCATCGCGACCGTGACGATCTGCAGCAGCGCATGCACGGTCGTGCTGACCACCGGCATCCTCGGATCGTCCGCCTTCATTGCGTTGCGGATGCTGACGAGCGGGCTGCCGTAGCGATACAGCGCCCACCAGCCGCCGCCCGCGACGATCCCGCAGCCGATCAGCACCAGGAAGCGGCGCAGCGGCGTGGTGTCGGTCACCCCTTGCAGGAAGCTCTCGCTGCCGATCACGTGCGCGGCGCTGTAGCCGTAGGCGACGTGCTGAATCCAGTGCAGCAGCAACGCGAGCAGCATGCCGCCGAATCCGGCGCCCACGCCGGTGAGGAGCGTCACGACCGCGAGCGCCGCCAGCGAACGGCGGACCGGCCGCGCGACGCCCGTGCGTTGGACGGACGAGGAGGAGGAGGAGGCGGAGGACGCGGACATGGCGGCGATCGGTCGGAGATGAGGATGCGCCGCTCGGACGAGCCGAACGACGCTTCAGGATGGCCGTGATCGTATGCCTCGTCAAACTATGAGGCAAATTGATTTTTCTACTGAATTAATGTGCTTTGAGCATGAACCGAGCGAGGCAACGCCTCGCCCGGTATCCGTCCGGCAATCGGCCCCGCGCCGACCGGCAGCCCGGCTTCGCTCGCCGGGCGCGGCCGGGATGCCGGCACGAAAGGCCGCACCCGTCCGGCTGCCGAGAAAGGCTCACCCCCGTCCGGACACGCCTGCCGGATAGCCGAGCCGCTCCGGCTCGCGGCGCATGATGACCTCGCCGCCGCGAATCGACAGCTTCGCCTTCGCCTGGCGGCGCACCGCCTCGTAGTCGCTGTCCGCGTCGAACACCAGCAGATTCGCCGGGCGGCCCGCCTCGATCCCGTAGCGCTCGCCGAGATGCAGCGTCTTCGCGCTGTGGTCGGTGACGAAATCGAGGCTGCGCTGCAGATCCTCGTAGCCCATCATGTGGCAGATGTGCAGCCCCGCGTCGAGCACGCGCAGGATGTTGCCGTTGCCGAGCGGATACCACGGATCCTGGATCGAATCCTGGCCGAAGCATACGTTGAGCCCCGCGCGATCGAGTTCGCCCACACGCGTCACGCCGCGCCGCTTCGGGAACGTATCGAAGCGGCCCTGCAGGTGGATGCTCTCGGTCGGGCACGAGACGAAGTTGATCGCCGAGCGCTTCAGCAGCCGGAACAGCTTCGAGCAGTACGCGTTGTCGTAGGAGCCCATCGCGGTCGTATGGCTCGCCGTGACGCGCGGCCCCATCCCGCGCACCCGCGCCTCCTCGGCCAGCACTTCGAGAAAGCGCGAGTGCGGATCGTCCGTCTCGTCGCAATGCACGTCGACGAGGCAGCCGGTGCGCTCGGCGAGATCCATCAGGAAGCGGATCGAACTGACGCCCTGCTCGCGGGTGTTCTCGAAATGCGGAATCCCGCCGACCACGTCGGCGCCCATCGCGATCGCCCGCTCCATCAACGCGCGGCCGTTGTCGAACGACTCGATGCCCTCCTGCGGGAACGCGACGATCTGCAGGTCGATCAGGCCGCGCGCCTCGTCCTTCACTTCGAGCATCGCCTCGAGCGCGGCCAGCGTCGGATCGGTGACGTCCACATGCGTGCGCACATGCTGGATGCCGTGATCGCGCAGCATGCCGATCGCGATGTGTGCGCGCGCCTTGGTGTCCTCGTGCGTGATGGTCGCCTTGCGCTGACCCCAGCGCTCGATGCCCTCGAACAGCGTGCCGCTCATGTTCCAGGCGGGGTCGCCCGCGGTCAGCACGGCATCGAGGTGGATGTGCGGTTCGACGAGCGGCGCGATCACCAGCTGGCCGTCGGCATCGACATCCTGTTCGCAGGCGGCTGCGCGCGCCGCCTGCGGGTCGACCCGCGCGATCCGCGCGCCGTCGAGATCGATGGTGAACAGACCGCTGCGCTTGCGCAGCGTCGCGTTGACGATTTTCATGACAATTCCTGTCGTTGAGTGTCCGACATGCGCCAGGCCAGCAGCGCGACCGACGCGTTCAGCCGGAACTGCGGATCGGCGAGCGACTGGCCGGATTGCTGCTCGATGCGGCGCAGCCGGTGGTTGAGCGTATTGCGGTGGATCGCCAGGTGCTCGGCGGCCTTGATCGTGTTGCCATTCTCCTGCAGCAGCGCCTCCAGCGTCTCGATCAGCATGGTCGGGTGCTTGCGGTTGCTGTCGATCAGGCTGCCCAGCGTTTCCTTCACGAAGCTGTCGATCAGTACCGGATCGGGGATCGCGGCCAGCAGCTTCAGCACGCCGAGATCGCTGTAGTCGCACAGTCCCTTGCCGGGACGCATGCTCTCCGCGACACCGAGCGCCTGGCGCGCCTCGATCAGCGCGCGACAGTAGTGGCGTGCCGCGCCGACCGTCGCCGAAATGCCGATGTACAGCGTCAGCGCGCCGATCTGCCGGCCCAGCAGCAGATGCAGCGCGGCGAGCATCTGCTTGCCCTTGCGGAACTGCGCGTCGTCGCACGGCATCAGCATCACGAACAGCTCGCCCTGGATCACGAGCGGCAGCGCATCCTCCTGCTCGCTGCCCCACTCCTCGAGGTGCCGCTGCACCGTCAGCCGCGCATCCTGCAGCAGCGCCTCCGCGGCGTCCGGATCGTGGCCGTCGAACAGCGCGGACACGCCGGCCAGCCGCAGCGCCACCACCCGGCGCGGGCGGTCGAGCCGCAGCTGCAGGTTGTGCGCGCGATGGTTTGCGATGTCGATGCTCGGGTAGTCGCCCGTGAGCAGCTGGTTCAGGATGTCGCGCTGCGAGCGCAGCGTATTCTCGTGCCGCACCAGCGCCGTGCCGATCAGCTGGGTGACGATCACCATCTTCAGCAGATACGGCTGCTCGATGAGCGGGATGTCCAATTCCTGCGCGAGCGCGATCACCGAATCCGGGATGCGGCGGATGAACGCCTCGCCCGTCAGGATCACCATGCCCGCGATGCGGCTCTTCGCGCCCTCGCGAATCAGCTGCAGCAGGTTCTGCTCGTCGCGCGGATGGTTGATGCCGGTGACGAACACCAGTTCGCCACCCATCACCCAGTCGGCGATGCCCTCGTTCTCCGCGACGTAGTACCAGCGCACCGATCGAGGGATGCCGCGCTCCCCGGCGCGCAGCGCCAGTTCCTCGAGGCCGGGCAGTTGCAGGATTTCGCCGACGGTCAGGCTCATCGGCTCACTCCCCCTGGGCCGACGGCGCGCGCGACAGGCGGGCCGTCAGTTGCACCAGCACGATGTAGCTGAGCGACGACGCGGCGATCCCGACGAGCGGCGCGATCCACGGCGACGCATAGGCGAGCGCCGCGCCGATCGCATAGGCGACCAGCCCCGCGGCATTGAAGCGCGGCAGCCGCGCGCACGCGATCGCCGGATAGCGGCCGCGATGGCGATACCAGAAATCGGCCATGATCACGCCGCCCACCGGCGGGATGATCGAGCCGAGCAGGATCAGGAACGGGATCAGCATCTCGTACATGCCGCCGATCGCGAGCACGATGCCGATCGTCGCGCCGACCAGCGTCAGCGTGCGGCGGCGCTCGGTGCGCAGCAGATGGCAGCCCGCCGCCGACACGTTGTAGATCGTCGGCCCCTGGATGGTCCACAGGTTGAGGCACAGCATCACGACCGCCGCGATCGACAGCCCCTGCAGCATCATCACCTCGACGATGTCGGGCTGCTGGTAGACGATCGCGCAATAGGCGCCGGCAACGATCATCAGCCCGTTGCCGACGAAGAAGCCGATCAGGCTCGCGATCACGGCGGTGCGGCCGTTCGGGGCCAGGCGGGTCCAGTTGGTCGCCTGCGTCGCGCCGCTCGCGAAGGTGCCGAACACCATCGTGATCGCCGCCGAGAAGCCCATCGGGTGGCTCGGCACGATCCGCTCGAGCCCTCGCCAGCCGCCGATGTCGCGCGTGGCGATCCACATCGACACGACCAGCAGCACGAACATCAGCGGCACCGACACGCGCGACAGCGCATCCATCCCGCGATAGCCGATGATCGCGGTGATCGAGAAGCCCAGCCCGAACAGGATCATCAGCGGCGTCGTGACGCTCGCCGGCCAGCCGAGCAGCTTGACGAGCACGATCGCGACCGTCGCCGTGCCCCATGCGTACCAGCCCAGCTCCGCGAAGCCGAGCAGGAAGTCGGACAGCTTGCTGCCCACCTCGCCGAAACAGAAGCGCCCCATCAGCACCGAATTCAATCCGCTGCGCGACGCGATCAGCGCGAGCGCCGCCGCATAGATCGCCAGCAGCAGGTTGCCGATCACCGCGATCCACAGCATGTCGACGACACCGAACGCCACCCCGATCTTGCCGCCCGCGAACATCGTGCCCGTGAAGAACGTGAAGCTGAGCAGCACCATCGTGATCGACAGCAAGCCCTTGCGCGCTTCTCTCGGTACTTCGCTTAATGAAAATTCGCCTTGTTTTGTCATCGTTTTAATCCCCAGCGTTTCAGCGCAAATGGTGACGGGTGACGTGCTGCGATCGCAGTACACGGCCTGACCGCGCATCGCATGCCATGTCGTGAATCCCTGAAATTAGGCGAAACGCTGCAAGTCGAACGATCGAAACAGTTCAAGATGCACTACGTGGAGGGGCTTACTGGCGGTCAGGCCGCCATTTTAATGTGCAAAGCGCTACGCCTTGAAGCGGTAAATAAATCCGGTGCAAGCCGCGCATGGCTTCGTTTGACGAATCGCAATACCGGCGTCGATTTAAAAAGGACGGGCGGCGGACGCCGCGGCACATCCATCGCGTCAATGCACGATCGGACCGGATCGCATGCCGGCCGACGTCACGCGCAAGGTCGGCCCGGGCCCCTGCGGGCCCGAGGCCACGGCCCTTACACCATCACGCTCGGCACGCGTCGCGAGACAACGCCGGGCGCGCCGCCCGCCGGACGAAGCCTATTGGCCGAAGGCGTTTCGCTCGCCCCCGGCCTCGCTTCCGCGGGCCGGAACGGGCGGCTTACGGCAGCAGGCGATCGAGCAGCGGCGACGAAAAGATCCGATGCGGATCGTACCGGTTGAGCGTGTTGCGCGCGGCATCCCACCCGCTCGCGGCCGGCTGGCCCTCGCGATGGAGATTGGGAATCGTCGTGCCGAGCATGGTGTCGTCATCCCACGCGGCCGTGTCGGTATAGCCCCAGCCCTTCGACCATTCCGGGCGCAGCGTCGCGTACGAGCCGGTGTAGTTCGACAGCATCCACTGCTCGACTTCGCGATAGAACGTGTTCGCGGACGGCGTGCCGGGCAGCGTCAGAATGTCGAACCAGACGGCGACGGTCCACTCCGGGTGATCCGGCCGGGGCTTGAGCGCGGACAGCGACGCGGGTACCGCGCCGGCGCCGGCATCCGCCGGCTGGTCGAGCCCCGTCACGCGGATCTCGAGCGGACCGTTCATCGGATATTCGCCGCGCGCCTTGTACACGTCGACGCGCTGCTGATAGAACTGCACAAACTCGTGGATGACGCGCTGCACGTCGGCGTAGCGCGCGAGCACCGCATAGCCGTTCGCCGTGACGCGCAGCGTCGTCGGGCGGATGTACTGGAGCACGGTGCGCGACCAGCCCCAGATATCGGCGCTCAACGTGAGCCCGAGACCGGCGGTCGCGATCGCCAGCTGGGTTTGCCCGAACAGCGGCGTCAGGTAGCGCTCGCCGCCGATCACGATGCGCTTGATGAGATCCGACAGCGACTGCGGAATGGAATCCGAGAACGGATAGTTGTACGGCTTGGTGACGGCGCGCGACAGGAACGGCTTGCTCGGCGTCGGCGTCCAGACCTTGAGCCACGGGCTGGCGGTCTGCGGAAACCAGATCGCCTCCATCCGGCCCGACCGCTCGAGGAACGACGCGACCGTCCGGCCGCGCGAGCCGGCGGAGGCGAACAGTTCCGAGGCCGGGATGTCCACGAAGCTCTGGCAGCGCAGCCGCTGGTTCGGACCGGCTTCGAGCGTCACTTCGACGATGAATGCGCGGCCGACGTGCGCGAGAAACGCGCCGATCTCCGGATCGGTCCGCTGAAACGTGCGCAACCCGTAGCGTTGCTTGTCCGGGTCGAACACCACTGCGGTCAGCGACAGCACCAGATTGCTGAGCGACCCATAGGTATGGCCGGGTTGCGGCGATTCGCCCGTCGCGGGCACGGCCGTGCCGTGGGCGCCGATCGCGAGCGCCCCGCCGAGCGTGATATCGCCGGGCGCCGGCGCGGCCGTCACGCCCAGGTTGTATTGCTCCAGCGTGGCAAGCAGCGATTCGAGCGACACGCCGGTTTGCGCGGTGACGCGCGCCGGGCTCGACGACGTATCGACCGCGACGGCGGTCAACGAGCGCGTCGTGTCGAGCAGCACGACCTGAGCGGGTGCGCCGCCCGGGGCGATCGTCAACGGCGACCAGTTGTGCATGTGGCCGCGCGGCCGGATGCGGAACCCGTTAGCGCGCGCCCAGTTGACGATCGCGACGACATCGTCGGCCGAGCGCGGCGCGGCGGTCCACACGTTCGATACGGCAATTTCCCCGCTCCAGTTCTGGAAGGCCTGCTTGTAGAGCGCGATGTCGGCCGGAAAGTCCGGCGGGGTCGGCAAAGCGGTCTGCGCGTGAGCGGCGATCTGGTAGATCGGCGTCCATCCCGCGACGACCCCCGCGGCGGCAAGCTTGGCCATGTCGGACAGGAATGCCCGGCGGGAAGGTTCGGATTGGTCTCGCATTGAATCGGTCATTGATTTTTATCTCTCGATTTGTTCTTCATTGTGAATGTCCGGATCGGATTTGGCTGCGCCATATCGGCAACCTGATCGACAATCAGTCGCATGAAATTCCTGGAATTGATCAATCGGATTGTTTATAAAAACATGCCGAATCGACAATTGACGAACCCATCGCCATCCAATCGGACAGGCCCGGTTTTAATGCAGTCGCACCGGGGAGTCAAGGCGAACGTCATGGTCAGACGGGCAGGCATCGCAGCCCTCTAACTTCGGAAAATGCCTTACCGGAGAAGAGAAGAAACCGATATGGTTTCTACGTCTGGATTTATGATCTTATTTTCGCCAAACATTAGATATACCAATCTATTATGAATTATTTTATGATCACATTTATCCAAATTAATCTTTTAAAAATTTCGATAAATTCGATCGTTTTCAATCAAGATTTTTCCAGGCGAATTGATCGACGGCGTTGCCGTCAAATGAGATTCCATCCAAGCGACAACGATCGCGGTACCGCGCCCGGCCGCCGGCTACCCGGATACATCGCCGCGATCACGACGCGCATCGCGAGATCGAACAGCCCGGGGGGCGACCGCCGGGCACCCCGCCGCTAATCCGGTTCGCTGCGGCCCTTGAGCGCCCGCAGCAGGGCCTGCCACCACTCGCCATGGCGTTGCAGGAACACCTGATCCGGGAACGTATGGCGCGCGACGTGCGCTTGGGGCACGCTGTCCCATCCGGTATGTTCGACCGTGACCCGCGTGCGTCCCGCCTCCACCGCATCGAAACGCACTTCCACCTCGGTCCGCTGGTCCGGCGCGAAGCTCGCCTGCCGCCATGTGAAGCGCAGCAGTTCGCTCGGCACCCAGCGCAGCACCCGGCCGACTTCAAACACCTCGCCGTCCGGATAGGTTTCGGTAAAACGGCCGCCTTCGCGCGGCTCGAAGCGCAGCGCGCCCGGCGGCCGGTCCGGCGAAAACGCGAACAGCCGGTTCGGCTGCCACCACGATGCGATATCGCGGGTAAACGCGTCGAATACGATGTCGGGCGGCGCGTCGATCCGCAGCGACACCAGCACGCGCGAGCTCATCGGCGCCGCTCCACGTGCCGCTTCAACGCGGCGAGCTGGCCGGCCCACAGTTGCTCGGTCGTCTCGAGCCACACTTTCAGGTCGGCCATCGGTTTCGGCTGCAGCGTGTAGATGCGCACCCGCGCATCGAACTCGGGATGCGTCTCCTCGATCAGGCCACCGGCTTTCAGCGTGCGCAGATGCCGGCTCAACGCGGGCGGCGACAGGCCCACCGCGTCGGCCAGCTCGCCGGCGCGCAGCGGCCTTTCGCGCAGCAGTTCGACGATCCTGCGCCGGTTCGAATCGGCGAGCGCCGACAGCGTGCGGTCCAGCGCGGCCGAAGCGCGCGCCGCACGGCTCAACGCCAGCCCTCGATCTTCAGGTTGCTGGCCGCTTCCGCTTCCTCGCGCGATACGTGGCGCACGGTCTGGCCGAAAGTCCACACGTGCCGCTCGGGATCGCGCGCCCGATAGGTACGATCGCCGTAGAACTCGTCCTGCGGTTCCTGCAGGATCACCGCGCCCGCCGCACGGGCGCGCTCGCAATGCGCGTCGATCCCGTCCGTCAGTTGCACGTGCACGGTTTGCGTATTCTTGCCGCCGACCGCCTCGGGGCTCGCGATGTAGTCGGCCCACTCGGCGCCGACCATCAGGTAGCTGTCGCCGAACGTCATCTCCGCGTGCGCGAGACGCCCGTCCGAGTCGGTGATGATCATGCTGCGCTCGAATCCGAACGCGCGTTCGAGCCAGTCGAGCGCGGCGACCGGGTCGCGATAGAACACGGCGCTGGCGAGCGCCGGATGACGGAGGGAGGAACTCATCGCTCGATTCCTTTAACGTTGACGAAAATAATTCTCCCCATCGTTAAATAGTTTGTCAATCCGGACATTGAGGATCCGGCCCCGCCTGCTTGCCCCCGCGCGACGCCGACGGGGATAGCGAACCGGTCGCGAAACCGTGACCGCCGATTCCATCGCTTCGCCATCCCGGCTGTTTCCAATGTTGTTCGATCGGGAAGGCTGCGTGCGCCGATCCGGGGTTTTTCCGGCGGACACCGCTGCGTAGACTGCCGTCAACAGTTCAGACACGCCGTCACGAACTGCATCGAATCCCTCCGGAGGTCATAGTGAAACCGATCGTCGCCGCCGCTGCCGCAGCTGTCCTGCTTGCCGCACCGGCCCTCTCGTTCGCCCAGTCGTCGAACGTCCCGCTCACGCGCGCGCAGGTTGTGCAGGAGCTGATCGATCTCGAGTCGGTCGGCTACCAGCCGGCGCGCGGCAACGAGTCGAACTACCCGGACGACATCCAGGCGGCCCAGCGGCGACTCGACACCCGGCGCCTCGCGGCACGCCAGGCGACCGAGGCGGCATACGGTCCGGCGGCGGCCGGCACGTCGCAGGCGGGAGCGCCCGCGATGCGCGCGCGGTAGCGCGATGGGCGGAAGCGCGACCGGCAGCGGACGGCCGGTCGCGGGCGGGCCGGCCGCCGGCACGTGCAGGCCGGCCGTGTCCTCGTGTCCTCGTGTCCTCGCGCTCCGTCGCTATCGAGCTACCCGCGCCGAAGCAGGCGGCCGGCCCGCGATACCACGTCAATGACTGAGCGCATGCCCCGCCTGCGCAACCGCCGGGATCGCATACGGCGCATCGCCGCCGAGCGCGGCCAGCATCGCTTCGTCGCGGGCGATCAGTTGCGGCATCTGCGCGCGCAGGCACTCCACCCAGGTCCGCACTTTCGCGTCGACGAACCGGCGCGACGGATACAGCGCATAGACATTCATCTTCTGCAGCGTATGCCGCGGCAGCACCCGCGCGAGCGCGCCGCTGCGCAAGTCGTCGATCGCCGCGTAGAGCGGCAGCATGCCGATCCCGATTCCGCCGCGCATCGCGACCGCGAGCGATTCCGCGGTATTGGTCTGCACCGGTCCGCTCACCTCGATCCGCTCGACGCCGTCCGGCCCTTCGAGCAGCCACTCGTGCGTCGGAAACGCGGGGGTCTGCAAGGTCAGGCAGTCATACCGCGTCAATTCCTGCGGACGCTGCGGCGCGCCATGCTCGCGCAGGTAGTCGGGCGACGCGCACAGGATGTTGAAGGTCGCGCCGAGCAGGTGCGACACCAGCTCCGAATCCGGCAGCGACGATGCGGTCACCACCGCGACGTCATTGCTGCCGTCGAACAGGTCGGGCATCCGCTGCGACAGCGTCAGCTCGATCGACACGTCGGGGTGCCGCGCGCGATACGCGGTCAGCGCCGGCATGACATAGTGCTGGCCGACACTGGCGAAGCTGTGCATCCGGAGCACGCCGGCCGGGCGTTCGTGCGCGCAGCTCGCCTCCTCCTCCGCACGGTCCACGTCGGCGAGGATCTGCCGGCAGCGCAGCAGGTAACTTTCGCCGGCGGGCGTCAACGCGAGACGCCGGGTCGAGCGATTCATCAGGCGGGTGCGCAGCCGGGCCTCCAGTTCCGAGACCGCGCGCGACATCGCGCCCGTGGTCGAATTCAGCGATAGCGCGGCGGCGGTGAAACTGCCCGCCTCCACCACGCGCGCGAACACTCGCATGTTCTGTAGCGTATCCATTCCCGTTCGAAGCCTGCTGAGGAGGCGCCATTGTCCTCCCGCGCCGCATCCGCATTGTTGCGCCCACGGAAACTCTGGTTTCCCGGCCGCTGCGTTAATGCAGGCGCGGCCCACTCCTACAATCGGCGCTTCTCCGGTCGCACTGGCGTGGTTGCGCAGGCCGGAGGCCGTCGATCCGCGCCTGCCAGAAGCACCGTCCCCCACCATGAAGCACGAGTCTGCGTCAGAGCGAACCTTCGTCGATCCGCAACGATGGCGGAACCGGCTGCAACAGGCCCACGCGCTCGGGCGGCACTGGGCGACGAGCGACGGGCTCGTCTGGCTGCATCTGAGCAAGACGGTCGCCGCCGCGCTGCTGGCGATGGGCATCGCGATGCGGCTCGACCTGTCGCAGCCGCGCATCGCGATGACGACCGTGTTCGTGCTGATGCAGCCGATGAGCGGGATGGTGTTCGCGAAGAGCTTCTATCGCGTGGTCGGCACGGGCGTCGGGCTGGTCGCGGCCTTGCTGCTCGGCGGCCTGTTCGCGCAGCAGCCCGAGCTGTACCTGGCCGGCATCGCGCTGTGGGTCGGCGGCTGCATCGCCGCCGCCGTGCGCAACCGCCACTTCCGCTGGTACGGCTACGTGCTCGCGGGCTACACCGCCGCGCTGATCGGCATCCCGGCCGTGACGACGCCGAACGCGCTGTTCCTGTCCGCGCTCACGCGCGCGGCCGAGGTCGCGGTCGGCATCTTCTGCTCGGGCGCCGTGAGCGCGCTGATCCTGCCGCTCAGTTCGAGCAGCGCGCTGATGCGTTCGCTGAATGCGCGGCATCTCGGCTTCGTGACGTTCGCGTCGCAGACGCTGGGCGGACGGATCGAGCGCGGCGCATTCGAGCGGCGCTTCGCCGATTTCGTCGACGAGATCGTCGGCTTCGAGGCCAACCGGGCGTTCGCGTCGTTCGAGGATCCGCACATGCGCGCGCGCAGCCGGCGGCTCGCGCGGCTGAACAGCGAATTCATGCACGCGTGTACCCGGCTCCATGCGTTTCATCAGTTGCTGAAGCGCCTGCGTGCCCAGCCGTCGGAGGCCGTGACGCGCGCGCTCGCGCCGCATGTCGACGCGCTGTCCTCGGTGTTCGACGCGCTGCGCGGCGAGATCGGGCGCGGCGCGGTCAAGCCGACCGGCGCCTGGCTCGACCTGAGCCGCTTCCTGGCCGCGCTGCCGAAGCGCGCCCGCGCGTCGCGCCGCGACCTGGAGGGCGCCGGCCCGGACGGCGTGCTCGATTTCGATACGGCCGTCGAACTGCTCTATCGCTTCGTCGACGAATTTCTCGGCTATACCGAAACCTACGCATCGCTCGCGCTCGACAGCCACGTGCTCGAACGGTCCGTCACGCGCTACACGGCGAAGACCAACGCGTACTTCGTCGGCTTCACGTTCCTGCGCACCGTCGTCGCGCTCGGCGCGATGAGCGCATTCTGGATCGCGTCGGCGTGGCCGAGCGGCGGGCTCGCGGTCATCGGCACCGCGATCGCCTGCGCGCTCAGTTCGACCGCGCCGCGCGCGCCGAAATTCGTCGCGCAGATGGCCGCCGGCGCGGCGCTCGCGACGCTGACGGGCTACCTGTTCGTCTGCCACGTCTATCCGGAGATCGACGGCTTCCCGCTGCTGTGCACGGCGCTCGCCCCGGTGCTCGCGTTCGGCGCGTTCCTCGCGACCCGGCCCGGCATGTCCGGCTACGGCATCGGCTTCGCCGTGTTCTTCTGCCTGCTGGCCGGCCCGGACAACGTGATCGTCTACGCGCCGGACCTGCTGATCAACAACGGGCTCGCGCTCGTCGTATCGATGCTCGCCGCCGCGGTCGCGTTCGCGGTGATCTTCCCCACCGACATGCGCTGGCTGACCGGCAAGATCACGCGCGACCTGCGCCGCCAGGTGACGCTGGCCTGCGACGGCCCGCTGCGGGGCCTCAATCCGCGCTTCCAGTCCGGCTCGCACGACCTGATGTCGCATCTGCGCACCTTGCTCACGCAACGTTCGCGGCAGCATCGCGACGCGCTGTGCTGGCTGCTCGCGACACTCGAGGTCGGCCACGCGGTCATCGACCTGCGCGTCGAACTGCAGGCGCTCGACGCATCGAAGCCGACGCAGGCGCAGCGCTGGACGGACGCGATCGACCGCGTGCTGCGCACGCTGCCGCGCCTGTTCGAAGAGCCCGATGCCGACCGCCTCGCGCACGCGCTCGGCGCGGTCGATACCGCGATCCGCTCGGTTCAGCTCACCCGGCACGCGTGGTACGGCATCGCCGACGAACGCCACCGGATGCTGCGCATCGTCGGCTGCCTGCACTTCATCCGCAGCGCGCTGCTCGACCGCGACGCGCCGTTCAATCGCCCGGCGCGCGCGGCGCGGCGCTGACGCCGGCCGCGCCGCGATCGTTGTACGGGATGGAAAGCTGCTCCCCATGCCGGGCGCTTAATCCGCGCGGCGGGCGGTCATATCGTTTCGCCACCGCCAACCCAACGGTCATCATCCAGGAGAAAACCATGAAGCCGCTGTCCATCGCCGTCGTCGCCCTGTCGCTGTCGGTCGCCGCTACCGTCGCCTGCGCGCAACCGAGCGGCGCACCCGCCGCCGCGCAGCCGACGACGCCTTCCGCCCCCGCCGCGCCGCTCGCGCAGAGCGCCGGCAAGACACCCGTCGAGCACACGCCCGCCCGCGACGCGAACGACTGCGTGGGTCCCGTCAGCTTCTGCAACGTGTACTTCGGCAGTTGAAGCAACGCGACGCGGCTCGCGAAGTTCACGAACGGCTTTCCGATATCTGACTTTCTACTGTCAAAATCGTCTGCGACACTCCGGGCTCGCCTCACGCGCCGCGCAGCCTGACCGGGCGACGCGCCGGATCCCCGGTTCCACGCCCTCGCCTCGATGAAACGCCCAGCCGCCCATCCCGCCGTCCTCGTCCTGCTCGTTGCGCTATCCGGCTGCGGCGGCGACACCGCCACCGCTCCGCAGATCGGCACGCCCGCGACTTCGCGTCCCGACACGCCCGCCGGCAAGCCGGATCCCGCGCCCGCGCCGGCCACGTACTACCAGACCAAGACGCCTTACCGTCCGCAGCAGGACGCGTCGACCTACGAGGCACCGCCGGCCGGCTACGCGCCGCTCTACACTGAGATGGTGGCCCGCCACGGCTCGCGCGGACTGTCGGGTTTCAAATACGACGGCGCGGTCTACGACATGCTGCTGAAGGCCGACGCCGACGGCGCGCTGACTCCGCTCGGGCAGCAGCTGAAGGCCGACACGCTGACGATGATGAAGGCGAACGCGCTGCTCGGCTACGGCGTGGCCGGGATCTCGACGCCCGGCTACGGCAATCTCACGCAGACCGGCATCCGCGAGCACCAGCAGCTCGCCGCGCGGCTGCTGCAACGCCTGCCCGCGCTTTTCGACGCGAGCCGCCGCATCGTCGTCGTGAGCTCCGGCCAGGATCGCGCGGTCGACAGTTCGCGCTATTTCAGCGGCGCGCTGGCCGCCAACCGGCCGTCGCTCGCGGCGGCGATCACGCTGCCCGCCGCCCCCGCGCTCTATCCGCAAGGCGCGCCGCTCGCGCAGCCGGCCGGCACCAACCGGTTCCTGCTGTACTTCCACGCGCTCAAGCCCGCGACGGATCTCGTCGCATCGCCGGACGACCCGTATTACGCGACCTACCAGAGCAGCATCGCATACCAGGCGTATGCGAACGACGCGGCCGTGAACGCGAAGCTCGACGCGATCATGGCCGCGCCGGAAGCCGCCGACGTCGCGCGGACGGTGCTCGCCGGCCTGCTGAAACCCGAGTTCGTCGCGAAGCTCGGCACGGCCGGCTACACGTTCTCGAATACCGGCACCTATGCGTTCGCCTCCGCGGACGGCAAGTTCGTCAATACGCTGAAGGGCGACGGCAAGACCCGCATCCGGTCGGCCGTGGACGCGGTGAACGTGCTGTACAACCTGCTGCAGGCGGCGCCCGCGATGAGTGCCGAGACCGGCGGCATCGCCTTGAAAAAATACATCGCGGCCCCGCAGGCGGAATTCCTTGCGTATATGCAGGATGCGCAGGACTTCTATCAGAAGGGGCCGGGCATTCGCGAAGCGAATCCGGTCACGTACCGGATGGCGCAAGGGCTGCTCGACGACTTCTTCGGCGAGATCGATGCGATCGCGAAGGGCGACCGCACGAACGCCGCGAAACTGCGCTTCACGCACGCGGAGATCGTGATCCCGTTCGCGTCGCGGCTGAACCTGAGAAAGGTATTCGTGCCGGTGCCGCAAGCGCAAACCTATGCGTACGCGAACAACCCGTGGCGCGGCGACCAGGTCTCGCCGATGGCCGCGAACCTGCAATGGGATGTGTACGGCAACGGCTCGCGGCTCATCGTGAAGATGCTGTACAACGAGCGCGAAACGGATTTCCAGCCCGCCTGCGACGGCGCGAAGCTGTCGCCCGCCAGCCACTTCTACGACTATGCGCAGCTCAGGCGCTGCTACGGCTACCTCTGAGCCGGCACGACAGACAAAAAAAGCGCGGCCGTGAAGCCGCGCGTCCAAGGCCAAAACAACCTTGCATCGCGGCGGCCGGATCGCCGCGGACCGCGCGTGTCCGGCCGCCGTCGCCGCGCTCAGTTCGCGCGCATCACCTCCGCCGCGCGCACCTTCGGCACGATCGGCATCTGCAGCGCGCTCTGCGTCAGGTCCAGCGTCACCTGCGACGTTCCCTGGTAGCCCTGCAAGGTCAGCTTCAGCTTGCTGCCCGGCAGCACGGTGAAATCGCGCGGCATCATCTCGAGCACGAAGTCGTACGGCGTGTTGGGCGCGATGTTCTGCGCCGCGTCCAGCCCCTTGTAGAAACGCGGGTTGGCCCAGCCGTAGGTCACGTCGTGGCCGTCGACCGACAGCGTCGCCTTCACGTTCGTCACCGACGGCGCGAAGCGGCCGCGCATCGCGACCTTGATCGCGCCGGCATAGCGCGTGGCATTCGCGAGCGGCTTCGTTTCGTAGCTCACGCCCGCCGACTTGCTGAAACCGACCGACGGGGCTTGCGGGCCATCCGACGCATCCGGGGTCAGCAGGCCGCCCGTCGCGCCGTTGCCGTGCAGGTAGTACGGCGTGAGCGCGGTCTTCGGCCACGCGTCTTCCTTGATGAACAGTTCGCCGGTCGGAATGCAGTCGCGCGGATTGTGGCCGGAGTGGCAGTGCCCGACCAGCGTGTCGCCGGTATCGTTCTCGCCGGTGTCGAGCGTCGCGCCCGCCGGGATGTCGCCCGCCGGCGTCTCGCGCACATAGGTCGGCTGCCGCTCGACGCCGTTGTTCACGCCGAACAGATAGCGCGAATACCACATCAGGATCTGCTTCTGCCACTCTTTCTGCCAGGCGGGATCGTCGTGATTGCGGCTGTGCAGCCAGAGCTGCACCGGCTTGTTGCTCCGGTACAGCGCGTCGTAAAGCTGCGTCGCGTTCTTGGTCTTCACGTTGTTGTCCGCCTGGCCCTGCGCGATCAGCGTCGCCGCCTTGATCCGGTCGACCAGCGACACCGTGTTGCGGGCCTTCCAGAACGCGTTGTACGCATAGGTCGTGTCGTCGGAATCGGCCACCGCCTTGAGTCGCGCCGGTTCGCAGATCGACGCGCGGCTTGGCGCCTGCTCCTCCTGCATGTAGTCGCCGAGCGTGACGGTGTCGTCGATGTCCGCGATCACGCCGTTGTAGCGGAAGTAGTCGTAGCCGCTGCTGATCCCCTCGACCGGCACGATCGCCTCGAGGCCGGGCACGCCGGTCGCGGCGACCATCGTGGGCAGCGTGCCGCCGTACGAGATCCCTTCCATCGCGACGTGGCCCGTCGACCAGTTCGCGGCCAGCCTGCGCCCCTGCTCGTCGAAACCCGGCGCGGCCGGATCGTTGGTGAGCCAGCGCACGACGCTCGACATCGCGTCGCGCTCGACCGAGTCCATCACCGACCAGCAGCCGTCCGATTCGTTGGTGCCGATCGAATCCGCGTAGACGATCGTGAAACCCATCCGCAGATACTCGGCTTCGCCGAGGAACGGCGCGCGCGCCTGCGTCGCATAGGTCGGGTCCGCGTAGTACACCGACGGGCGCACGATCACCGGCGTCTTGAGCCCTTCGGCGACTTCCGCCGGCTGCACGACGCGCAGCGCGATACGGTCCGGCTTGCCGTCGTGATCGGTGTCGAACGGCGTCTGCACCGTTACCTTGAAGCGGGTCGGCGCGCGCATCGACAGCCACGGCAGGATCATCCCGTTGTCGACCGTCGGTCCGTCGTGCCCGGGATACAGCGTGTCGAGCTTCGGATACGGCAGGCCGGTGGGCGACGACGCGAACTGCGCGCCGACTTCCGCCACCGGCGTCGGCGGCTTGAACGGCGCGGGTTCGGGCGCGACGGTGACGGTGGACGGTTGCGACGCCTGATTCGCGGCGGGCGGCGTGCCGCCGTCGTCGCCGCCGCAGGCGGCCAGCGCGGCAGCGGCGGCCAGCCCGGCCGTCCAAAGCTGGAATTTCAACTGCATGAGCATCCCCTTCATGAATCCACAGGTTGGTATTCGCGTCGCGACGACCCGCGTCGGCAGGCGCCTGACGCGCTTCGCGAGCGCAGGCCGCGCCGCGTATCGGGAGGCGATGCGCGGCGCGATGCGCGGCGTCAAAGGGGGCGGTCCGCGCGTCGGCGGCGCGATGCCGCGCGACGCGCGTCGATCGAGCGGACGCGACGAACCCGCGCACGGGTCGTCGCAACCCGTGCGTCGGCGGTTCCTGTCGAGGCCGGCGACTGCGCGCGCAACGGCGCGCGCTCCGCCCGATGCGCTACGGCCCGATCCGCACGATGCCGCGCGGATCGGCACGCGGCGCGTCAGCGGTTCTGCATCGCGCTTTGCGATTGCATATAGCGCTGCACGTCGTCGAACGACACCCGGCCGGCGCGATTCGCGTCGATCTGCCGGAAATTGTTCGCGACGTAGCCGAGCCCGGCCGCGCGGGCCTGCTCCTGCGTCAGCGTGCCGTTGCGTTGCGCGGCGGCGTCGTTGAACTGGCTTTGCAGCTTCCTCGCCACCTGCGCGCGCAGCGCGGCGCCGCTGGTGTCGGTGCCGGCGGTTGCCTTACGTGCCGCCGGCGGCACGTAAGGATCGCCGAGCTGCGCTTCGCGCGCGCGGCCGGCCGCCGCGTCGTCCGTCTGCGCCAGCGCCGGCTGCAGCGCCGCAACGCCCGCCGTCAGCGCGACGGCCCATGCAAGCATCGATGAAATCTTCATGTTTCTGCTCCTGTGCGAATTCGGGCGGCGCTCAGCGGGCGGCCGGCGTGCGGTTGTAGAAGGTCACGAGATCGGCTTTTTCCTGGGGGCGCGACGTATCGTCGAGGTACACCATGTGGCCGCCCTGGTAGTTGCGGATCGTCAGGTTCGGCTGCGCGCCGAGCCGGCCGAGATCCAGCTCGGTCTGGTAGAACGGCGTCGCGAGATCGTGGTAGCCGTTGAGCGACAGGATCTTCAGCGACGGATTGAGCGTCAGCGCCGCCGCCAGATCCGGCACCGTGTCGGGCATCGCGAGGCCGTCATGGCGCCAGTTCCACGTGCCGATCGTTTCGTTGTTGCTCATCCCGTAGGTGGTCTTCACCGTGTACTTGAGCACGTTCGGCAGATAGGTGGCGATCGTGTCGGTGAACGGCTTCGTGATGTAGGTGCTCGACGGATCGCCGCCGTTCAGCGGGCTGTTGACCGGCACGTTGACGCGCGCGTCGTAGCGGCCGATCGCGGTGCCCGACAGCAGCTTCGCGCGATAGGTGCCCGGATCGAGGTTCACGTAGCGCTGCCACACCGACGTGCTCGCGCCGGTCGCGTTCGACAGCGCGGCGATCAGGTCCGGCGACGGCTGCGCGCCGGTGCGCAGGTAAGCCTGCACGGCCGGTTCGAAACGGTCGGCGGTCAGCGTGCGCATCTGAGTCGCGTATTGCGCGAGGTCGATCGGATTCGGCTTGTCGAGGCGGTAGTAGCCGCCGACCAGCCCGTAGCTCGGCACGAAGCCGCCGCAGCTTTCGCCGTCCGACATGTCGCAGTTGCTGTTGTAGTTCAGGATCGACGACTGCAGCACCACGCCGGCGAGCTTCACGCCCGCCACTTCGAGCAGGTTCGCGAGCACGTCGGTGCGCGGCGTGCCGTACGACTCGCCGAACAGGTATTTCGGCGACGCGCCGCGCTGGTTCGCCGCGACGTAGCGGATCACGAAATCGCGGAACGCCTGCCCGTCCTTGTCGACGCCCCAGAACGTCTTGTTGGTGTTCGGCGCGATCGCCTGCGAATAGCCGGTGCCGATCGCATCGACGAACACGAGGTCCGACGTGTCGAGCAGCGTCTCCTGGTTGTCGACGAGCGGGAACGGAGTGGGCGTGTTCGCGTTCGGCATGCCGGTCACGAGCCGCTTCGGGCCGAACGAGCCGAGATGCAGCCAGACCGTCGGCGAACCCGGGCCGCCGTTGTAGAAGAACGTCACGGGGCGGGTGTTCGCCGGCTGGCCGTCGACGGTGTACGCGACATAGAAGAACGACGCTTCGGGCTTGCCGGTGCCGGGATCGCTCGCGGTCAGGTGGCCGGCCGTCGCCGTGTAGTTGACGGTCTTGCCGTTCAGCACGATCTGGTGATGCGTGACGGCCGCCTTCTCGACCGCCGCGGCGGCGGACAACGATGCGCTGCCGCGGAACGAGTAAGTGTTGGGATCCTGATATGGCGCGTCCGCCGCCGCGCCGGCCGCCTGGCCCGCCGCGCCGGCATTCGACGCGCTCGCGCTGCTCGATACGCTCGGCCCCATGCCGATGCTCGAATCATCGCCGCCGCACGCCGCCACCAACAGCGCCGCACACACGACGGCCCACCCTGCCCGTGTCCGAATCAATTTCATGTCGCCCGCCTGATTATTAATGGTGAATGAATAATTATTACCAAAAATTACCAGATCACTTTACTCGATGAAAGACACGTAATCCAGTATTCAAAAACCGGTTTTCATAAATATTTTCATTTGTTTACGATAGCAAAACTAATGCATCGAACGTTATCCCGGATCGATATAAATTCATCCAATTAAGCAGACGATACCCGGCCTCCGCGGAACCGCGGATCAGGTCGGGTACGGCCGGACGACTCGCCGGCAGGTTTTTCCGGACGCGGGCTCGACGACCGCCCTCTCCCCATATCCCTTTACCAACAAGGGTTTTGAGGCGATCGGTTCGGCCCGGCGCCCGCGCACCGCGCTCGCCCGATTCAAATCGCCGATTCGAGCCGGGCGAGTTGAATTTCACGCGACTCAAACCGGCGACGGGATAAATTCGCCAAACCGATACATCTATTTCATTGCTCTCGGTTCGATTGAAAATCGGTAAATTTAATAAGTACAGGGATGCGGATTCAGAAATTATTTCCTGTCGACTATCGTCATTGCGCCATCCCGTCATATGGATCGATCGCGGGATTTTCACGCATTTCCATCGGACGGCGAGTCAAGCGCGCAAGCAGCCGACACGAATCTTCCGGCCGGGACGCGCGCCGCTCGACGAACCCATGCAACCGGCGCGGCCGCCACGCCGCGCCCGCCTTCACGCGAAGATCGATCGCGCCGCCGCTAGCGCGCGGGCGTATCGGCAAACGACGGCATCGTCGACGCATCGGTGCCCCAGGTGCTCGACGCCGGGTCGCCCGTCATCTCGAAGCCGAGCGTGCCGCCCGCGCTGATCGTCGAGAACGGCAGCCACGCGGACAGGTATGCCGCGTCGCCCACTCGCAGCGACTTCACGTAGAACGACGCGCTGTCGGCGGACCCCGTGCCCGGCGCGGTGATGTGCAGCAGCCGGTAGCTGCCGTCGGCCTGCCCCACCCGCACGTCGATCTTCTCGAACTGCGGACTCGATACCGCGAGGCCGCCCACGCCGGGCACGACCGGGTAGAGACCGAGCGCGCTCCACACGTACCACGCGGACACCGCGCCCAGGTCGTCGTTGCCGGGCAAGCCGCCCGGCCCCGCGTCGAACGCGGTGCCCAGCGTGGTATGCAGCGCCTTTTGCGTGTGGCTCGGCGCGCCGGCCCACGCATAGGCCCACGGGATCGCGAAGGTCACTTCGTTGCCCGCGTAGAAATACGGCTTCTCGGTGCCGATGTTGACGTTCGTGAAGAACGTATCGAGCCGCGCGACGATCGACGCATTCGAGCCGATCTTCGCGTACAGCCCGCCGAGGTTCTGCAACACGTACCACGTGTATTGCTCCGCGTTGCCCTCCATGAAACCCGGGCCGCTCGTGTACCACGCGCCGGCCGCCGTCTTCGGCTGGATCGAGCCGTCGTGGAACAGGTTCTTCCAGTTGCCGCTCGACGCGAGCCGCGCGGAGGCGGTCTGCGTATCGCCGAGCGCGGCCGCGAAGCGCGACACCGCGAAGTCGCGCAGCGCGTATTCGAGCGTGTTCGATGCACTCTGATTGTCGTCCGACGTGCCGGACGACGGCACGTAGCCGAGCGCGTCGAAATCGGCGCGGCTGCCCATGGTCGGCGACCCCGCGCAATTCGCACCCGGCTTCGTGCTGCGCTTCATGATCGACAGCGCGGTGGCCGTATCGAAGTTGCGCACGCCGAACGCGTACGCGTTCGCGACGATCAGCGATCCGGCGTCGCCCGGCATCACGCCGGTCTCGGTGTTGAAGTAGGCCCAGCGCGGCAGCGCGCCGCAGGTCGCGCCGTCTTTCACGAGCGACTGCACCATGTCGCCGGCGCGGACCGGGTCGAGCAGCGCCTGCAGCTGCATGAACGAGCGGTCGATATCCCAGCCGGAGAAATTCGCGTACATCGTGCGGCCCGTATCCACGGTGCGGGTCGGCGGCGTCTGGCTCGACGTGAAGAAATCCGGATACTGGCCGTTGACGTCGTTGAACACGTTCGGATGCAGCGACGCGTGATAGAGCGCGGTGTAGAACTTGGTCTTGTCCGCCTCGCTGCCGCCCGTCACCTGAATGCTGTTCAAGCGCGCGTCCCACGCGGCGGACGCGGCCTGACGCGTGCCGTCGAAGTCCCAGTGGGATGCGCCGTTCGCGGCGGCGTCGGGATTTTCCGCATCGAGGTTCGCCTTCGCGTTGGCCTCGCTGACGAACGAGATGCCGAGTTTCATCAGCACGGCCGGATTCGCCGCGTCCGCCGCGAACGTCGCCGCGACCGGCTGATTGTTCTTCAGCTTGAGCGGCGCGGCGAACGGCTTGCTGAACACCGCGTAGTAGTAGACCGGTACCGCCTGCCCCGCCCAGCAGAAGCCGCCGCCCGCGATCCGGCCGGACAGCGCGCGGTCGCCCACCTGCCGGATCGTGTCGGCCGTCGTGCCTTGCGCGCGGTTGTTGAGGACGGTCGGATCGAGCGCGATCGTCGCCTGCTGGCCGGCCGCGAGCGCCGGGTAGGTGAAGCGCGCGAAGCCGGTGCGCGCGGTCGCCGTGAATTCCGCCTTGATGCCGTTTTGCAGCGTGACGCCGTAGTAGCCCGCCTGCGCCGTTTCCTGGCTATGGCTGAAGCCGGTCTGGCTGCTCGCGCCGGTGCTCAGTTTCGGCATCACGTTCAGGTAGCCGCCGTTCGCCCAGCAGCCGGTTCCGCTCAAATGCAGGACGCTGAACCCCTTGATCGCCTTGTCGCCGTACCAGTAGCCGCCGGAAAATCCGGAGCCGTCGCCGACCGAGCCGTCGTATTGCGCCGTGGGCGTCATCGGGCTCCACTGCATCATGCCGAACGGCAGCGTCGGGCCCGGAAACGTGCCGCCGCCCAGGCCCGAGCCGACCGGATCGGCGGGCGCGAGCGTCGCGTAGTCGGTGCCGATCAGCGGGTTCACGTAGCGCGCGACGGACACGTCGGCATTCTTTTCGGGGCGTGCGGGGGCCGATGCCGCGGTGTCGGGCGCGGCGGTCGGCTGCGCATTGCCGGTCGATGTCGAGACGCTACTCGACGTGCCGCCGTTCGCGCCGCCTGCCGTCGCGGTCGTTGTCGAATTGCCGGTCGGCGTCGACACGCTACTCGACGTACTGCCGCTCGCGCCGCCTGCCGTCGCGGACGGCACGACGGTCGTCGACAGCGAATCGCCGCCGCACGATGCCAGCCCCACGCAAAGCGCCGCCAGGGCGCTCGTCAGCGTCATTCCTCTTCGTATCATCGTCCCCTCCCTCCTGTGCCTGTCTCGCCGGTCATGCCGGTACGCTCGACGGCTCGCCCGCCTGCGCTGCGCGTCGCCGGCCGAGCCGGCAACGCTCGACACGGCGATTCGCGCAGGCGGCCGTCCGTTTATGAAAACCAGATAAACAATTGATTTACCACTGTTTTTTTCAATATACGACGACGTCGGCAATGCTGTCATCCGATTCCGTGAAAATAATCGGCGCCGACACATGTTTAGCTGGTTTAGTTAAAACCGAAATTTTATAAGTAGAGCGATACATTTAATCCGACGGATATCGCCGATTTTCATTGACGGGTCATATCGCGGGCGTACAAAGGTGCCATCGAATCCTTGACAGGCTTGGCTCTACGCAATGAAACCGGTACCCACGCCAGTCGGCGCATACAAAAATATACAAACCCCTCACTCGATAATTGCCGCGCGATTCAATCGATTATTTTCCGCGCATTGCCAATGTCGTTCCAAGGCTCATTTCCGTCGTCATCGGAAAAATCCGTGAAATCGGCGGGTCTACGATGCATTTCACCGATGCAGCCAATCGGCATCGGGTCGCGGCGCCATGCGCCATTCGTCGTCCATCGCGTCTTTCCTGTCCAAGCACCACCCTGATCCGGCTCGCCGGGTCGCGCCACGCGGTCCGGCCACCGCCGTCCACGGCCGTGCGGCCATCCCCAGTCCGGAACAACGACAACCAGGAGTGAATTCAGATGACCCGTCTCGACAGACGCAGCTTCCTGACTCGCGCGGGCCAGGCGGCCGGCGCGGCCACGCTGGCCGGTGCGCTGCCCGCGAGCATCCGCCGCGCGCTCGCGATCGAACCCGCTCGCGTGACCGGCACGCTGCAGGACGTCCAGCACATCGTCGTGCTGATGCAGGAAAACCGCTCGTTCGATCATTACTTCGGCACCTTTCCCGGCGTGCGCGGCTTCAACGATCCGCGCGCGGTGAAGCGCCCCGACGGTCAACCGATCTGGTATCAGAACTACAAGGGCAGGGATTACGTACCCTGGCACCTGGACACCTCGAAGACCTGGGCGCAGTGGATGACGTCCGAATATCACGACTGGGATCCGTTCCACTCGCTGTGGAACGAAGGCCGCAACGACCGCTGGATGGCGGTCCAGTGGCCGGAAGCGATGGGTTATTTCAAGCGCACCGATCTGCCCTACTACTATCCGCTCGCGCAGGCCTTCACGATCTGCGACGCGTATCACCAGTCGATGATGGGGCCGACCAACCCGAACCGCTTGTATCTGATGACGGGCACCGCGTCGCCGAAGGCCGACGGCAGCGAGGTGGCCACCAGCAATTTCATGGGCGACAAGAAGGCGTCGGTGTCGTGGACGACCTTTCCCGAGCGGCTGCAACAGGCGGGCATCGACTGGCGGATTTATCAGGAAGGCGGTGTCGGGTCGTACAACGACGTGTGGAATTTCCTGTCGAGCCGCTACCGGATCGACAACACCAACAATTTCGATTGCAACGCGCTCGCGTGGTTCTCGCAGTTCAAGGCCGCCTCCACCCGTTCGCCGCTGTATCAGCGCGGCATGACGGCACGGGGCATCTCGTCGCTGCGCGACGACGTGCTCGCCGACCGCCTGCCGCAGGTGTCGTGGATCGTTCCGCCGTTCTCGTCGTCCGAGCATCCGTGGTGGGGGCCGTCGTTCGGCGAGGAGTTCGTGTCGCGGATCCTCGACGCGCTGACGTCGAACCCGTCCGTCTGGGCAAAGACCGTCTTCATCCTCTGCTACGACGAAGGCGACGGCTTCTACGATCACGTCACGGCGCCGGTGCCGCCCTGGAAGCCCGGCAAGGGACTGTCGACGGTCAGCCCCAATGGCGAGATCGAGAAAAATTCCGGCCTGCCGATCGGACTCGGCACGCGGGTGCCGCTGATCGCCGTGTCGCCGTGGTCGGCCGGCGGCTGGACCTGCTCCGAGGTCTTCGATCACACGTCGGTGATCCGCTTCATCGAGAAGCGTTTCGTCGATCAATACCCCGGCGTGTACGAAACCAACATCACGCCGTGGCGGCGCGCGGTATGCGGCGATCTGACGTCCGCATTCGACTTCGCGGGCACCGCCGATCGCGACGTGCCGGCCGGGCTGCTGAACCTGACCGCGACCAAGGCCCAGCTCGACAACGCGTACTGGGTTCAGTACTACCTGTCGAAGCCCGGCTATCCGTCCGATTACCCGGCGCAGAACGCGCCGCTGCCCGTGCAGGAACCCGGTCAGCGCAAGCTGCGGCCGGTGCCGTACGAGTTGTTCGCCGAGGCGGCGATCGACGCGCGCGCCGGCACCTTCAGCCTCACGTTCTCGAACAGCGGCAAGGCGGTACCCGGCAACGACGCAGGCGCCTCGGCCGCCGTGTTCCATGTCGACAACGCGCTGGGCACGGACGGCCCGCGTTTCTACACGATCCAGAGCGGCCGTGTGCTGAGCGATCAATGGTCGCCCGCTCGCGACACCCAGGGGCGCTACGATTTCACCGTGTCCGGTCCGAACGGCTTTCAGCGCGGCTTCCAGGGCGCGGTCGCGGGCGGCGGCGCGGCGCTCGAAGTCACGGCGGGCTATCGCGCGGACGGCAATCTCGTCGTGCGCGTGCGCAACGCCGGCGCGGCGACGCGCAACGTGACGGTCTCGGACCGCGGCTACGGCGCCGCCGCCCGCTCGGGCAGCATCGCGGCGGGCGCGAGCGTCGAGCAGCTGTGGGATCTGTCGGGCAGCGGCGGCTGGTACGACTTCGGCGTGACGACCGACGCCGAAACCGGCTATCTGCGCACGCTGGCGGGACACGTCGAGACCGGCCGCGCCAGCGTCACCGATCCGCTGTTCAGCCGCATCCAGTGAAGGAGTCCGTCATGAACAGGCAACAGATGCTGTGGGGCGCGTCGGCCGCCGCGCTCGCGGTCGTCGCGATCTCGGCCGTGCTGCTCGCCGCTCGACCCGCGCCGGGGGGCGCGGCCCCGCCGGCCGGCAACACCGCGCTCGACCCGGCCCCATCCCCATCCCGACAGGAGTCCTCGATGCTCAATGCCCCCACCACGCCGCCGGCGGATTTCCGCGCGCAGCTCGAAGCCTTCGCGGCGCAGCGCGATACGATGAGCGCCGCCGCGCGGCAGGACGGTGCGCGGCACCTGATCGATCAGTTGCGGCGCGACGCGCAGGCGGGCAGGATCGACCCGCACGGCGCGGCCGGTCTCGCGGATCTGCTGTGGTCCGACGCGGAACCCGATCCGGCGCAACGCGCCGCCCGCAGCGACGCGCTGCGCGAGCAGCTGCGCGATCTCGCGATGCCGGCGCGCGCGGCATCGCCCGCCCGCGAACGGCAGGATCAGGAGTACGCGGCGCAAAGCCGCCGGATCATCGCCGAGGTCACGGCGGCGATCCCCGATCGCGAGCAGCAGCGTCCGGTGCTCGAACTGCGCCTCGGAGCGCTGCGCAAGCGCATCTACGGAGACGATGCGACGAGTAACGGGCACTGACACGCGCGGCGCGCGGCGGCTGCTGCTGCGCGCCGGTTTCCCGCCCGAAAGGCCGTGGCCGGGCACGCTCCGCCGCCTGCGCGCCCCTCGCCGGACGATGCGGCGGCCTTACCCCCGCCACCCCACTTCCCGCATCGCCGCGACCAGCCGCGCGCCGCCGATCGCCTCGGCCCGCGCGCCGCGCGCCTCCAGATCGGTTGCCGCGACCAGCACGTTGACGATCGCCTCCTCGACCGCTTCCGCGGCCGCGACGAACAGCGCGGAGATGTGGTCGTTGTTGACCATCTGCACGGCGGTGGTCGGGGTACCGGGCCGGCCGTAGTCCGCGGCGGGCAGCCCGCGATTGCCTGTGGCGAACGCAAGGAAGATGTCGCCGCTCGAATCCTCCGTGCCGCCGCCGACGCGCGACAGCCCGACGCTCGCGCGCTGGGCGAGCCGCCGGCATTGATGCGGCAGCAGCGGCGCGTCCGTCGCGAGCGTGACGACGATCGATCCCATCCCCGGCTCGCCGACGGCCTCCGGCTCGCGAAACGGCGAAGGCAGGTCGGCCAGCGCCTCGCCGACCGGATAACCGGCCACCCGCAGCGCTTCGCGGCGGCCGTAGTTGGCCTGCACCAGCGCACCGACGGTCCAGCCGCCTTCCCGCTCGGCCAGCACGCGCGACGCCGAGCCGATGCCGCCCTTGAACTCGTGGCAGATCATCCCCGCGCCGCCGCCGACGCAGCCTTCGTCCACCGGCCCCGAGCGCGCGGCCGACAGCGCGCTGCGCACGTGGCCGGCCGTCACGTGCTGCCCCCAGATGTCGTTCAGCATGCCGTCGAACGTCTCCATCACGACCGGCATGCACCAGTAGAGCCGGCCGCGCGCGCGGTCGCGCTCGGCCGCCACCAGCGCATCGCGCACCACGCCGACGCTGTGCGTGTTCGTATAGGCGATGGGCGTGGTCAGCAGCCCCGCTTCGCGAATCCATTCGAGCCCGGTCGCGTCGCCGTTGCCGTTCAGCACGTGCACGCCGGCGAAGCACGGCTCGTCGTGCGCCGCCCCCGCGCGCGGCTCGATCACCGTCACGCCGGTGTGCACCGACGCGTCGCCCGCGTCGAGATCCAGCGTGTGATGGCCGACCCGCACGCCGGCGACGTCGGTGATGGCGTTGAAGCGGCCCGGCGTGCCCCGGCCGATGCGGATACCCAGATCCCGTGTACGCATGCTTGATTCCTCGTCGTTCAAAGTTCTCGAAACGTGTTGCTATGGCGCGCCCAGCCCGCATACATGAACAGCGCGAACACCAGCAGGCCGGCGATGATGTAGAGATCGGTCGGCTTCGCGGCCGCGGCGATCGTCGTGTAGAGCGTGTAGCCCGCGCCCGCGATCGCGACGAGCGGCGGCAGCGGCCACAGCGGCATCCGGTAGTGATGTTCGACGTCGCGCCGTACCAGGCGGCTCGCGAGCGCCGCGAGTCCCACCGCGAGATAGATCAGCAGCAGCAGGTCGACGGTGAACGCGGTCAGCTCGTCGAGGCTCGACACGAAAATCAGGAAGGTGGACGGAATCGCGAGCGTGAGCGTCGCGAGCCACGGCGACGCGAAGCGCGGATGGATGCGCGTGAACGCATGATTGCACGGGCGTGCCCACAGCGCATGGCGGCCGCTGCTGTACAGCAGCCGCCCGACCATGATGACGATCGCGATGATCGCGTTGAACACCGACAGGAAGATGCCGCCGCTCACGACCCGCGACACGGTCGGGTTGCTGAGTTCGCGCACCACGTAGCCGATCGGGTCCGCGCTCTTGCTCAGCTCGATGAACGACGGCGCGCCGAGCACGATCGCGGTCAGCGGAATCAGCTCGACGAGCAGGATCACGAGGAGCGAATAGATCACGGCCTTCGCGACGTTGCGGTTGCCGCCGTCGAGATCCTCGGCGAGGTATGCCGCCGACCCGAAGCCGTTGTAGCAGAAGATCGCGGTGCCGACGGCCGGCATGATCGCGGCGGCCGTCGCGGGTATCAGCAGCGCGCCGTTCGCGACCACCGGGTGCAGCAGCGCGTCGAACCCGCGATGCGGCGACGCGAAGCCGAGGCAGGCGATCAGCGCGAGCACGACGATCTCGATCACGAGGAACGCGCCGGTGATCCACGCATTGGTCTTGATGTTCAGGATGCCGAGCGCGTAGCTGAGCAGCACGATCGCGAGCGCGACCGACTGGTTGCTGAACTGCGTGCCGAGCGCGTTGTTCAGGTACGGCGCCGCGCCCGCCGCCAGCACCGCCGGAATGAACACGCTGACCGACAGCACCGCGACGAAGGTCAGGTAGCCCGGCAGCCGGCCGAACACGCGCTTCGCCATCACGTACTCGCCGCCCGCGCTTCGATGCGCGGCGCTCAGCTCCGCGTAGCAGAGCGCGAACGCGAACGCGAGCAGCCCGCCCATCACGAACGACAGCACCGCGCCGCTGCCCGCCTGCTGGATCGCGAACGGCGCGATCACGAAGATCGAGCTGGCCGGCGTCACCCCCGACACGGTGATCATCACCACGTCGCGCACGCTCAGCGACCGGCTTAGCGCGCTGGGCGCGCCCGGTTCGGCGGGCGCGGTCTGCACCGCGCCGGAAGACTCCGACATCATCGCCATCTTGTTCTCCTTTGCTGCGGGATTTTTGAAAGCCCATACTCGGACCACCAACTGCGCGCAGTCTAGGAAGCCAATTTGCGCGCCGCTATTCCCCCTTGGGGTTACGCCAATCCGGGACACGCATGCAGCACCTGTTCAGAGAAGTGGCGATGCACCAGGCGCTCGGCCGGGCGATCGACCAGCTCGGTCAGCCTCGCTTCTGGCGACACCTGGTTCTGCTGCTCAACGAAATGATTCCGTTCGACAACGCGCTCGCGACCGCGATCGGCCGCGACGGCGTGCCCGTCGTGCTCGACGAGTACGACCTGGGCGGCACCGATGCGCCGTCGCCCGTGCCGCTGTATCTGAACGGCCTGTACCTGCTCGATCCGTTCCTGCAGGCGGCGCACGACGGCATCGCGGACGGCTGCTACCGGCTCGAGGAAGTCGCGCCCGACCTGTTCCGGCAGAGCGAGTATTTCCTCAGTTACTTCCGCGACGCGGTCGGCGAGGACGAATTGCAGATCATCGTGCGCACGCAGCCGGACGCGTTGCTGTCGCTGTCGCTCGGCGCGCGCGAGCGCTTCGATGTCGACGCGCTGGGCCGGCTCGCCACCTGCGCGCCGTGGCTGCTCGCGACGATCCGCCAGCACTGGAAGCATCAAGGCGACGCCGCGCGCGCCGGCGGCGAGAGCGACGTCGCGCTGCGGGTCGAACGCGCGCTCGCGAGCTTCGGCGCCGAGCTGCTGTCGGAACGCGAAATGGCGATCGCGCGGCTCGTGCTGCGCGGCAATTCGTCGAAGGCGATCGCCGACCGGCTGGCGATCTCGCCGGAAACCGTCAAGGTCCATCGGCGGCATCTGTATTCGAAGCTCGGCATTTCGTCGCAGCCGGAACTCTTCTCGCTGTTCCTGCAGGCGCTCGGACAGGACGTCCGATGAGCGGGGCGCCTCGCGCGCCGCGCTGTCCCCCTTTCCTCCGACGAAGAAACCGCCTATGGTTGAACGGTTGCACGGCGCGCCGCGCGGATTGATGCGGCGCAATAGCCCGCTGCGCGTCCGCCAGCGGGCCGCAGCGCCGGCTGGTTCCGGACGCCGCTGCGGCCGCACGAAAAAAAGTGCGCCCCACGGGGAATAAACGGGATGCACGGTCGTCTTCCTGACGACGCTGCCCGCCCCGCCTTCCCCGCGTCGGCGTCATCCCATTCACCCGGAAGTCTGGAGACAACACCATGAAGATTGCTTACGCCGCAGCCGCCGTCCTGTTCGGACTCGCGTCGCTCGCCGCCCACGCCGACGACATGCCCGCGATGTCGAGCGGCGGCGCGCTCGTCGCGGCCAACGGCATGACGCTCTACACGTTCGACAAGGATCCGGCGAATGCCGGCAAGAGCGCCTGCAACGGCCCGTGCGAAACCTACTGGCCGCCTTACAAGGCCAGCGCGACCGATCACCCGATGGGCGACTACACGATCATCAAGCGCGATGACGGCTCGCAGCAATGGGCGTACAAGGGCAAGCCGCTGTACTTCTTCCAGAAGGACATGGCGAAGGGCGACGCGAAGGGCGACGGCTTCAAGGACGTGTGGCACGCCGTCAAGGAGTGAGCGGTACGGTGGCTACCTGCTCGCCGCCGGTCCGGGCGGCGAGCGGCTGACTTCGGCGCCGGTCTCTCGGCCCGGGGGCTCGCGGTTTGGAAGCCGGCCCATGCTCGTCATGGCCCGCTTCGTAGCATCGAGGCCCGTTCACGCGTGTGGAACCGCTTGCGCGGTCCCGCCCGGCTTGCGGTACAGCGATCCGGCCATGCCCGCGGATCGACGCGCGCGGCCCAGGTGCCGGCCCCGCGCCCCGGACGCGACCTTTCCCGTGCCCGCCCGGGGGTGCTTCGCGGATTGCCGCGGATGTCGCTCCCCGGCCTGGGCCTGCCCGCCATGAAGGTCCGCAACCGGGCAATCCGATTGAATACGAAGCCGATATTCGAAGAAAAAGCCGTTCATGGATGTCGATCCAACCCGACTTCGAACGTCGAGCCAGTGTGCGCGGAATGGTGTATCCGGCACGCGATGAGACATCCGACCCAGGAGAACCCGCATGCCCCCTCCACTGCTCCCCGTCATCACCGCCTTTGAACAATCGCCCGATCGCGGCAAGGGGCTCGCGCGTGACATGCGGGTTCGCTGGGCGCTTGAAGAAACAGGCCAACCCTACGAGGTGCGTCTCCTTTCCTTCAGCGCAATGAAGGCGCCCGCGCATCGGGCGCTTCATCCCTTCGGGCAGCTTCCGACCTATGAGGAAGGCGCGCTCGCGCTATTCGAGTCGGGAGCGATCGTGCTCCATATCGCGGAGCGCCATGCGGGCCTGCTGCCTGACGATGCGAATGCCAGGGCGCGCGCGATCACCTGGATGTTTGCCGCGGTCAATACGGTCGAGGCGCCGATCCTCGATCTCCAGGTCACTAAGTTCCTGGAGCGCGACAAGCCCTGGTACGAAGAGCGCCTGCCGCTCGTCGAGAGCCGCATCCGCGTCCGTCTGGGCGAGTTGTCCGATCGCCTCGGCGACGCCGATTGGCTGGATGGCGCGTTCAGCGCGGGCGACCTGATGATGATCGCGGTGTTGCTCAGATTGAAAGTATCGGGGCTGCTGGACGACTATCCGAACCTCTCCGCCTATGTCGCCCGCGGCGAAGCGCGGCCCGCGTACAAGCGGGCTTTCGACGCGCAGCTGGCGGTTTTCACCGCGCGGCAGTCGGCCGGTTGATGAGGGTTGCGGGTCAGGTTGGCACGCGACTTCGTTGTCGGATCTCGCCGAGCGCTGCGCGCGCTGCATGCCCGCTATGTCGGGCGCCGCGTTTCGGCTGCGCATCGATCGCAAGCGGCCCACGAACCATGCCTCTCGGCGTGCGTTCGCGGACCGCGCGCGTTCAACGTTGAGTAACCGGCTGCATCGGCAGGCCGGCGCTGCGAGGTTGGTCACGTCGATCGATCTCTGCGCGCCATTTGTCGACGGACGTTCCGCCCGGAACAGAATGGGTGTCAAATGCGCTCGACCATGCGGGAACCGTTGCACTTGATCTACCGTCGACTTTCGATGCCGATTTTATGTTGGCATTCTGTGCCGCCACGGCGGACTCCAGGTCAAAGTCCTTCGTGGCGCACTTCGTGCCGTTCATGCATCCGTCGGTCACGCTGGGGGGTTCGCTAAATGCCGAAGTCGCGAACAGACAGATGCCCATACTTAGCAGAACGCGCTGTACAGCCTCCTTCATTTCCCACCTCCATCTCGTTACATTCAGCCTGACCGGCAGACCCGCCTCGCGCGCGCGAGGCGCAACGCCCCATCAGGCAAGCTCATTCGCTTTCAGGATTGTAATGCACCCCGAGGCGCTCGACCTGACGTCGGAAAAAAGCGATGGCCTGATGCAGGCATGGCTCGGCGTCAAGGCGTGGCCCGATGCGTTTCCCGCGCTCACGGACATGAAGCGGCAGGGCCTTCGTCTCGCCATTCTCGCCAATCCGACAATGAGGATGCTGGACGCGTGGATCGCGAATTCGCGGCTCGAAGGACGCTTCGAGCCGCATCCGAGCACGGATCGCGTGCGTGCATTCAAGCCCGACCCACGCGCGTACCGGATGGGCGTGGATGGGTTCGGGATCGATCGCCGCCGCATTCTGTTCGCGGCGTTCGGCGGCTGGGATGTGGCCGGGGCAAAGAGATTCGGCTATCCGGTTTTCTGGGTCAATCGAGCGGGCACGCCGGCAGAGGAGTGGGGCGTTTCGGCAGACGGCGCCGGCGATAACCTGATCGATCTCGCCGGGTTTGCCGCTCGATGGAACGGCGGGCCCATGCGTTGAAACGGGCCGAGATCCGCGTGTCCGTGTCCGGCAACGCAACGGAAGGAGGCTCGCGGCCTGGGCCGCACCGGGAGCGAGCGTTCGCGTGCAACGGCGGAGCCGCGGCCGCTGCCGACGGCACGCCGACTGTCCGCCCCGCCTTCCCCGCCCCCAAAACAAAAACCCGTCTCGCGACGGGTTTCCAAAGCGCCACCGCCGAACCCGGCGGATTCGCCCGATCAGCGATTCGACGGGAAGCTGAACACCGTGCCCTCGCGCACCCCGGCCGACGGCCAGCGCTGCGTGATGGTCTTGCGCTTGGTGTAGAAGCGCACCGCGTCCGGGCCATACGCATGCAGGTCGCCGAACAGCGAACGCTTCCAGCCGCCGAACGAGTGGTACGCGACCGGCACCGGCAGCGGCACGTTGATGCCGACCATGCCGACCTGGATGTTGTCGCTGAACCAGCGCGCCGCCTCGCCGTCGCGCGTGAACAGGCAGGTACCGTTGCCGTATTCGTGCGCGTCGATCAGCGCCATCGCCTCTTCGAGCGACGCGACCCGCACGACGCCCAGCACCGGCCCGAAGATTTCGTGCTGATAGATCGGCATGCCCGGCTTCACATGATCGAACAGGCACGGACCGAGGTAGTAGCCGCCGTCGTGGCCGGCCACCTTCACGCCGCGCCCGTCGACCACCAGCTTCGCGCCCGCCTCGACGCCCGCGTCGACGAAGCCCTTGACCTTGTCGAAATGCTGCTGCGTGACGAGCGGCCCCATGTCGCTGCCCGCGTCGACGCCCGGCCCGATCGTCATCTTCGCGATTTCGGCGGACAGCCCCGCGACCACCGCATCGGCCGTCGCGTCGCCGATCGCGACGACGAGCGGAATCGCCATGCAGCGCTCGCCGCACGAGCCGTAGGCCGCGCCCATCAGCGCGTTCACCGCGTTGCCGATGTCGGCATCCGGCATCACCACCGCGAAGTTCTTCGCGCCGCCGAGCGCCTGCACCCGCTTGCCGTGCGCGCAGCCCGTCGTGTAGATGTATTCGGCGATCGGCGTCGAGCCGACGAAGCTCACCGCCTTCACGCGCGCGTCGGACAGGATCGTATCGACCGCTTCCTTGTCGCCGTTCACGACGTTCAGCACGCCCGGCGGCAAACCGGCCTCGAGCGCCAGCTCGGCCATCCTCAGCGTCGACGACGGCGTGCGCTCCGACGGCTTCAGCACGAACGTGTTGCCGCACGCGACCGCCATCGGCCACATCCACAGCGGCACCATCAGCGGGAAATTGAACGGCGTGACGCCCGCGACCACGCCGAGCGCCTGGAACTCGCTCCACGAATCGATCGCCGGGCCGACGTTCTTGCTGTGCTCGCCCTTCAGCAGTTCCGGCGCGTAGCTCGCGTACTCGACGTTCTCGATCCCGCGCTGCAGCTCGCCGAGCGCATCGGGCAGCACCTTGCCGTGCTCCGCCGTGATCAGCGCGCACAGCTCGTCCGCATGTTCCTCGAGCAGCACCTTCAAGCGGCTCATCACGCGCGCGCGCTTGAGCGGCGGCGTGTTGCGCCAGGCCGGATACGCGGCCTGCGCGGACGCGATCGCGGCTTCGACGGTGAGCGTGTCGGCAAGCGCGACGCTCTTGCCCGACGCGCCCGTCGCCGGATCGAACACCGGCTGGACGCGGCTGCCGCCGTCGACGCGCTTGCCGTCGATCAGGTGGCCGATGGTGGAAGTGACGCTGCTGTCGTGTTTCATGGCTGTTTTCTATGCAATCGGGTAGTCGTGTAATCGGGTGACGCGGCGGGATCGGGCGGCGGCTCAGTCGACCGCGCGCAACGCTTCGTCGAGCGCCTGGATCAGGTTGTCGATTTCGCGCTTCTCGGCGATGAACGGCGGCGCGAGCTGGATCGTGTCGCCGCCGTAGCGCACGTAGAAGCCCTTCTGCCAGCAGCGCATCGCGATCTCGTACGGGCGGCGCGCCGGCTCGCCGGGCGCGTGCTCGATGGTCAGGCCGGCGGCGAGGCCGTAGTTGCGGATGTCCGCCACGTGGCGCACGCCTTTCAGGCCGTGCACCGCGGCCTCGAAATGCGGCGCCAGCTCGCGCACGCGGCCGATCGCATCCTCCTTCACCAGCAGGTCGAGCGCCGCGATGCCGGCCGCGCATGCGACCGGATGCGCGGAATAGGTATAGCCGTGCGGGAATTCGAGCATGTACTCCGGGCCGCCCGCCGCCATGAAGGTGTCGTAGAGGTCTTTCCTGGCGATCACCGCGCCGAGCGGCTGCGCGCCGTTCGTCACCTGCTTCGCGACATTCATGATGTCCGGCGTCACCCCGAACGCTTCCGCGCCCGTCATCGCGCCGGCGCGGCCGAAGCCCGTGATGACCTCGTCGAAAATCAGCAGGATGTCGTGCGCGGTACAGATCTCGCGCAGCCGTTTCAGATAGCCCTTCGGCGGCACGATCACGCCGGCCGAGCCGGCGAACGGCTCGACGATCACCGCGGCGATGTTCGACGCGTCATGCAGCGCGATCAGGTCGAGCAGGCGATCGGCCAGCTCGGCGCCCTGCTCCGGCAGGCCGCGCGAGAACGCGTTCGCGGCAAGCTGGGTATGCGGCAGGAAATCGGCGTCGATGCCCTGCCCGAACAGCTTGCGGTTCGCGCCGATGCCGCCCACCGAGATGCCGCCGAAATTCACGCCGTGGTAGCCCTTCTCGCGGCCGATCAGGCGGGTTTTCGTGCCCTTGCCCTTCGCGCGCCAGTAAGCGCGGGCCAGCTTGAGCGACGTGTCGGCCGCCTCGGAACCGGAGCCGGTGAAGAACACGTAATCGAGCCCGGCGGGCGTCAGTGCCTTGAGCCGGTTCGCCAGTTCGAACGATTTCGGGTGGCCAAACTGGAACGCGGGCGAGTAATCGAGCTGCGCGATCTGGCGGCTCACCGCGTCGGTGATCTCGGTGCGGCCGTGGCCGAGGCCGCAGCACCACAGGCCCGACAGTCCGTCGAAGATCTTGCGGCCTTCCGCATCGGTGTAGTACGCGCCCTTGCCCTCGACGATCATCCGCGGATCGGCCTTGAACTGGCGGTTGGCGGTAAACGGCATCCAGTGCGCGTCGAGCCATTCGGCGTCGGTGCGAAGGCTGTCGGCCTGGTGCGGTGCGGTCAGAACGGTCATGTCGGTCAGCGCCCGGGCGCTCCTCGTGATGAATATGTTGCGCATTGTTGGGTCGCCAGATAGTCTTTTAAATAACTCAATATCAATGTTTACTTGATCTTTTATGCAAGTAAGAAAACCGAAGAGCCGCGCGCTGCTGGGGCAGTTGAGCGACATGGACCTGCGCCTGCTGCGGGTGTTCAAGGGCGTGGTGCAGTGCGGCGGGATGGCGGCGGCCGAACTGGAACTGAATATCGGCATCTCGACCATCAGCCGGCACGTCAAGGATCTCGAAACCCGCCTGGGGCTCGTGCTGTGCCGGCGCGGCCGGGCCGGCTTCACGCTGACGCCCGAGGGCCAGGCGATCTACGAGGAAACGCTGCGGCTGCTCGCGTCGATGGAAGCGTTCCGCAGCCGGGTCGACGGCATCCACGACCGGATGGGCGGCGAGCTGCACATCGCCGTGTTCGACAAGACCGCGACGAACCCGCAGGCCCGGCTCGGCGACGCGATCGGGCGTTTTCGCGACGAGGCGCCCGACGTGCAGCTCAACCTGCATGTCGCGTCGACCAACGAGGTCGAGCGCGGGGTGATCGACGGCAGCTATCAGGTCGGGATCATCCCCGCGCACCGCAGCTCGGGCAGCCTGGTGTACGGCGACCTGTTCGACGAGCGGATGCTGCTCTACTGCGGCACGCGCCACCCGCTGTTCGACGCACCGCACGGCCGGCTGACCTGGAGCCAGGTGCGCCGGCACGCGTTCGCGGGCCTCGGGTTCCATTCGCCGAACATGGAACTGAGCCACCGCGCGAAGCTGACGCGCAGCGCCACCGCGTCGGACCAGGAATCGATCGCGACGCTGATCCTGTCCGGCAAGTACCTCGGCTTCCTGCCCGACCACTATGCGGAAAGCTTCGAGCGCAAGGGGCTGATGCAGGCGGTCGCGCCGCAGCGCTTTCATTACGCGTGCCGCTTCGTGAGCCTGCTGCGGCGCTCGCCGCGGCCGTCGCGAGCCGCGCTGCTGTTCCAATCGCATCTCGCGGACGCGCATGCGCCGTTGCCGGATGCGGTGCCGGGCAGGACGGCACGGGACGCGGGGCCGTGAGCGGCGTCCGGCCCGCGCGAGTCCATCGCGCGAACGCGGGTGGATCACCCGAATCTCACGTAATATCCCGGCAGCCGGAACGAACAACTACATGCCATCACCGGGGCCGTCCATGAACCGATCCACCCTCGTCCTGCTGGGCGCGCTTGCCCTGCCGGGCGCGGCGCGCGCCGGCGCCGCCGTCGAAATCGATACGCGCGCGCCGCTATGCGCGCAGTTGAACAACGTGCGGGATACGACGATCGAATCCGATCCCGTGATCCGGACCGCCGGCGCAACCGCCTGCGCGGCGCAATACCGGCTCGCGCACGGCCTGGCGAGCCTGCCGCCCGGCACCGTCTTCAAGCTCGTCTGGCAGGACGGCTCGTGGGAAAAGATCCGCATCGTCAGCTTATATTCCGACGTGGGCGCGGTACCCGAGCGCGACTCGCAGCATCCGTCCGACACCCCCTGATCCAACGCGCCGCGCGCGCGAGCCATCCCGCACGCTCACGGACGGCGCGGCGCCCGCGCGCCGCCGTCCGCTCAACCGGAGGAAGAAAAACATGCAACAAGACCCTCAAACCATCGGCCTCGGCGCCTGCGTGAAAGGCGCGTGGCGGGATGCGCTCGGCATCCTGCGCGCCGGCCCGGGCACCGCGTTGACGATCTGGCTGCTGATGCTCGTCGCCGACGGCGCCCTCAAGGCGCTGCGGCAGTTCATCGCCGCCACCCGGCACTCGCTCCCGGCCGGGATGCAGCTCGCCGCCAGCGGCCTCGTCTTCGCGTGCACCCTGATCACGCTGGCCCTGCTGTTCGGCTGGTCCGTCCAGGCGATGCGGTTCACGGTCCTGGGCGCCCCGGTCGCCCGCCCGCACCGCCAGTTCGGCTCGCCCTTCTGGCGCTACGTCCGCTTGACGCTCGCGTACACCCTGCTCATGTTCTTGGCCCTGGCGCTCACGGCCGGCGCGATCTTCCTGATCCTGCACTTCTGGCCGATGAAGCGCGCGGCGGCCGTCTTTCTCATCGGGCTGTTCAGCGTCGGCGTCGGGTCCGTGCTGTTTTTCGTCTCGGTGCGCATCAGCCTGCTGTTCTGCCACGCCGCGCTGAACCGGCGGACGGACTGGCGGGCGGGCTGGCGCGATTCGGCCGACCATGTCTGGAGCATCAGCCTCACGCACCTCGTCGCAAGCCTGCCGATGATCGTCGCGACGATCGCGCTGACCCTGATCCAGCTTCACCTGGCGCCGATCCTCCATCTCGACGCCCTCTCCCTCCTGTTCGCGATCGCCGGCGGCGCCCTGACCTTCGTGGGCGCCACCGTGTCCGGCGCCTGCAGCGGCTGGCTGTATCGCCGCTATGCGGACCGACTGCTGGCGGCCGCCTGAGCGCCGGGGAGCGCGGCGGGACGCGGCCATGCGCAACGCCGGGCGGAAGCCGCCGCACCCGGCCATGCGCGCCCGGCCGCCCGGCAACGCACCGGCCGGGCGGTCTGCGATAATCCGCCCTCGAACCATTCATCCGCCCGCCCACGATGCTCGACGCCCTGCCTCCGATCTCCTGCCTGCAGGATGACGACTTGCCCTGGCTGCCGATGGACCCCGGCCTGCCGGGGCTCGCGATCAAGTACCTGCACATCGACGTTGCCGGCGACGAACTCACCGTGCTCCTGAAAATGCCCGTCGGCATGACCTTGCCGCGCCACCGGCACGACGGCCGGGTGTTCGTCTATACGCTGCAAGGCGAATGGCGCTACCGGGAATACGACTGGATCGCGCGGCCGGGCAGCACCGTGCTCGAACCGGCGGGCTCGCACCACACGCCCGAAACGCTGTCGCCCCCCGCCGGCGACGTGATCACCTTCAACGTGATGCGCGGCGATCTGGTGCTGCTCGATGCGGACGGCCGCGAGGCCGCGCGCGAGAACTGCCGGGTCGCGCTGCTGCGCCAGCGCAAGTTCGAGCGGAGCGCCGCACGCGGCGCCGCGCCGTTCGTCACGCGCTGACCGGGCCGGCGGCCCGTCCGGCGCGAGCATCGCGCCGGCGCCGCCCGGCGTCTGTCCGGCCCTCGATGGTATAAGTTCGAGCTGGCTCCACCCGACCCCGGCGCGCACGGTGCGCGCCGCCCTTCGATGAAGACACTCACGACATTCCTGCGGCGCCTGTTCGCGCCGATCGGTCCGCAGTGGTACCTCGCGCTGCTGCTGGCGCTCGACGGCTTCATGGTGCTGCATCCCGTCATCCGCAAAGCACGGATCGAACGGCAAGGCGACTGGCTCGGCTACGTGCTGCATCTGATCGACACGTCCGGCCTGCTGGTGCTGCCGCAAGTGGTGATCGCGGCCGGGCTCGCGACGATGGCGATCGGCGTCGTGCTGCGCGCCCGCGTCGCCTGGGTGCTGTCGCTCCTGCTGCTGGCCGCGGCCGGCGCGCTGAGCGTGGTCGGCGACTACCGCAGCCAGGTGGTGCTCGCGTATACCGGCGTGCTGGCCGTCGCGCTGCTCTATTACTGGCGGCGCTTCGATCGCGCGAGCGTCGCCGCGAGCGGCCTGTTCGCGCTGCTGAGCATCGTGTCCCTGCTGATCTACGCGGTGTTCGGCGTGCTCTACCTGGGCGACCAGTTCGCGCCGCCGGTGCGCGATCTGGGCACGGCCGTGTATTTCTCGATCGTGTCGATGTCGACCGTCGGCTACGGCGACATCGTCCCGCACACCAGCACGGCGCGGCTCTTCACCGCGTCGATCATCGTGCTCGGCATCACCATCTTCGCGACGTCGATCAGCGCGGTCATCGGCCCCGTGATCGGCGGCAATCTGAAACGCATCGTCAAGGGAGGGATCTCGAACGTGATCCGCAAGAATCATTACCTGATCGTCGGCGCATCGCCGATCGCCCACAGCGTGTACGACGGCCTCAAGAAACGCGGCTACGCGGTGACGGTGGTCGTGCCCGTCAACGTCGAGCACAGCTATCCGGAGAGCGCCGATCTCGTGATCGGCGATGCGAGCGACACCGCGACGCTGCAGAACGCCAGCGCCGCCACCGCCCGCGCCGTGCTCGCGCTGCGCGCCGACGATTCCGAGAACGCGTTCATCGTGCTCGCGATCAAGGAGCTGGCGCCGGCCGTGCGCACCGTCGCGCTCGTCAACGACAGCCGCAACCTGCGGCGGCTCCGGCTGCTGAAGCCGGACATGGTGTTTTCGCCGCAGCAGCTGGCGGGCGAGCTGCTCGCGCGCACGCTGAACGACGAAACCATCGACAACGCACTCGTCTCCCACCTGCTGTTCGGCGCGAACGCCGATTGACGCCCGCGCCCCGCGAACGGGGCGCGCGGCGCGGGTTCGCGCGGCGCATCCGGTGCCGGTCCGCGGCATCTTACAAAATTAAAGAATCCTGTCTATATGCCGTAGACCTTGCATGAGCGAGCGGTGACGCGTGCGTTCCGCCACCCCCTCTCTGCAATACCGGAGTTTTCATGAACGTGCCATTTCTCAATCGCGCGAGCGTCGGTGCACGCCTCGCCGTGTTTTCCTGCGCGCTGGTTGCCCTCCTGTTCGCCGTCTTCACCTGGGCGCTGACGCATGTCGCCGGCAGCCAGCTCGGCGATCAGGTCCATACCCGGATCGACGAGAAGGACCGGTCGATCGCCGCGATGATCGGTCTGTTCGACCAGGCCCTGTCGTCGGAGGCGGGGCGCTCGATGAACCTGTTCGCGAGCTTCCTGCCGCCCGACTACGCGCTCGACAACGCGCAGAAGATCGACATCGGCGGCGTCGCGACGCCGTTGCTCAGCGCGGGCGGCAAGGCGCTGAACCTCGATTTCTCGATTCCCGACCAGTTCCTGCAGAAAAGCGGCGCGATCGCGACCGTCTTCGCGCGCACCGGCGACGACTTCGTGCGGGTCACGACGTCGCTGAAGAAACAGGACGGCAGCCGCGCGATCGGCACCCTCCTCGACCGCAAGGGCCCGGCCTACGGGCCGCTGATGGCCGGTCAGACCTATACCGGCCTGGCCGGGCTGTTCGGCAAGCGTTACATCACGCAGTACAAGCCGATCGCGGATGCGGGCGGCAGGATCATCGGCGCGCTGTTCGTCGGGATCGACGTCGGCGCGGAAATCAGTCTCGTCGAGGCCGGCATCCGCCAGTTGAAAATCGGCGAGCACGGCTATTACTTCGTGCTGGACGCGTCGAACGGGCCGAATCGCGGCACCTTCATCGTCCATCCCGACCGCGCCGGCCAGCGCGCCGACGAGGCGGTCGCGCCGTATGCCGCCATGCTCTCCGCGAAGCAGGGGCAACTGTCCTACCGGTCGGCCGACCCCGCCGCCCGCGACGACGGGCCGCGCGCCAAATTCGTGTCGTTCGTCACCGTACCCGAATGGCAGTGGCTGGTCGGCGGCATCGCCGTCGACGACGAGGTGATGGCCGGGATGCGCTCGACCCGCAACCTGTTCCTCGCGATCGGCGGCGGGTTCGTGCTCGCGTTCGCGGCGCTGTTCCTGGTGCTGGTCCGGCGGCTGGTGAGCCGGCCGCTCGACGAGGCGGCGAAGGCGTCCGAGCGCTTCGCGGCCGGCGACCTGAGCGTGCGTGTCGGCGCCCGGCGCGGCGGCGCCGGCGCGGCCGACGACGATGCATCGCATCGAGGCCCGCGTGCGCGGGCCGACGAAATCGGCCGGCTGATCGATGCGGTGGACGGCATCGGCGACGGGCTCGCGCGGATCGTCGCCCAGGTCCGACGCGGGTCGACCGACATGGCGCACGGCACCGTGACGATCGCCGCCGGCAGCAGCGACATGGCCGCGCGGATCGCGACCCAGGCGAGCAGCGTGGAGCAGACCGCCGCGAGCATGGAGGAAATCACGGCTGCGGTACAGCAGAACGCGGAGCACGCGGCGCAGGCGAACGCGCTGGTCTCGGGCGCCTCGGAAGCGGCGACGGACGGCGGGCAGGCGGTGCGGCGGGTGGTCACGACGATGGGCGACATCCAGCGATCGTCCCGCCAGATCGCCGAGATCACCGGCGTGATCGAAGGCATTGCCTTCCAGACCAACATCCTTGCGTTGAACGCGGCGGTCGAGGCCGCGCGCGCGGGCGAGCACGGCAAGGGTTTCGCGGTCGTCGCGGCGGAGGTGCGCGCGCTCGCGCAGCGCAGCGCGGCCGCGGTCAAGGAAATCGAGATGCTGATCGCGACGTCGTCGTCGACGGTCGAGCAGGGGTATCGGATCGCCGAGGAAGCGAGCGCGACGATGGCGGCGATCGCCGAACGGGTCGAGCAGGTGCGCACGATCATCGGCGAAATCAGCGCCGCGTCGCGCGAGCAGTCGACCGGCATCGAGCAGGTCAATCTCGCGGTCACGCAAATCGGCGAGGCTACCCAGCAGAACGCCGCGCTGATCGAGGACGCCGAGCAGGCGGCGTCGGTGCTGCGCGACCAGGCGGCGGATCTGGTGGAGGCGGTCAGTGTGTTCAAGCTGGGCCGCGAGGAGGACGGGCGCGCGGCCGCTTGATCGGGAACGGGCGGCGGAAGATCGGGCTGAAGCCAGCCCTTTGTCGAAAGAAAAATATTACAAATTAACCCCTCAAAATCTTTCGATATACAGACAAATAATTTAAAAAAACAAATTCAAACCAATTCTGGACGCAGAGTCACCGCCGCTCAAATTCCCCCATGATAGTGTTGGACGTCCCTATGCAAGACAAGGACGCTACCCCCTCTCTGAGAACAGGGCCAGTTTTTTGGCCCAAATCTTAAATTTAGGATTATTAAATATGCGCGAACTTCACGAACATGAACTTCTTGCCGTTTCTGGCGGCGCCAGTGGCGGACTGACTGCCTTTGCAGCTGGCGCCGCACTTGGCGCAAGAATCGGCATCGCAGTAGGTGCCCCGGAGGGTGGCGTAGGGGCTATTCCAGGAGGCATTATTGGAGCTGCGGTCGGCGGCCTGGTCGGCCTTGGTCTTTACGCTTTGTGATCGATTGGAGGTGTAAATATGTATCAAATCACTGATTTCGAAATTTCTATGGCTAGTGGTGGTTCCGCGAACCTTGCAACGGCTGTGTTGGGCGGCGCGGGCATTGGTGCCGAAATTGGCCTAGCGGCTGGCGCCGGCATTGCTTCTGGACCGGCAGCGCTAGGTGGGGCCGTGATCGGAGCAGGTATCGGTTTCGTTGGTTGGTGCTGGGCAGCAGGATCTGGCACGATCGAACGCTAGGCTAATTACAGTTCTTCGCATTTGTGCCAAGCCGGGTTGCAGATTCCATTTTAGGTCGAATGATCGGCACTAGTTCGGCCTAAATTCAATGTCGGAAGAGGTTGCGATGAACGCAAACAATGCTCTAAAAATCACGAACACCTTTTTATTTCTTTTATTTTTAGGATCAATTTTAATTAATTTGCAAAATAAAAATCACACCATATTAATATCAATTTTTATATTAATTGCTTTGCTTTCAGCACTTCTCACCGGATGGATTCGATGGGCGTCGGCAAAGCGTAAAATCGGGAAAAATATCGATTTACACTGACCGTTACTCCAAGACAATCCTACCGTGTCTGCGATGCGGAATTTTTCAATGAGCCACCGGGGATGCGGACAAAATCTTGGACTACTTTGGAGGTAGTCCATGTATTCATACGAAGACCGCGTTCGGGCGGTCGAGCTATACCTGAAACTCGGGAAGCGCATCAAGGCGACAATTCGCCAGTTGGGTTACCCGACGAAGAATTCTCTCAAGGCGTGGTGTGAAGAATTCGAGAAGAGTGGCAATCTGCAGAAAGAGTATGTTCGCGTAAAGCCGAAGTACTCAGAAGAACAGAAGAACTTGGCACTCGAGCATTACATCAATCACGGGCGCTGCTTCAGCTTCACCCTCAGGACATTAGGCTATCCCTGCCGCCAGGTACTGACGGCGTGGGTTCGCGAGCGCTATCCTGAAAGCAGGAAATACGTGGTTGGCAAGCGAGGTCGGCCGGCCGCTTCATTGGCCTCCAGGCAAGCCGCGGTATACGAACTCTGTACACAACAAGGAAGTGCACAGGCGGTGGCACAAAAGCTGGACGTCGACAGGGTGTCGCTGTACAACTGGAAAAATCAGTTACTCGGCCGAGAGGCCCCTGCATCCATGAAGCGCGACAAGGGATCACCCGCAGAGACGGACCGGAACGAACTGGAGCGGCAGGTCGAAGGGCTCCGGCGCGACATTCGCAATCTGCAGCTTGAACACGACCTGTTGAAGAAGGCGAATGAACTCCTAAAAAAAGACCTGGGCGTCGACCTGCCACTTCTGAGCAACCGCGAGAAGACGACGCTGGTTGATGCCCTGAGAGAAGAATCCGGTTTGACTGAGCTGCTTGCGCTGTTGGACTTGGCGCGCAGTTCCTATTTTTATCATCGGTCGCCCATACGGGTTGCCGACAAATATGCAGATGTCCGTCGCACCGTTGCAGAGATCTTCGAGGACAATCACCGATCTTACGGCTATCGTCGGGTGCAAGCAGCGCTCAGCAGGCAACGGGTGTTTCTATCGGAGAAAGTCGTGTGTCGTCTCATGAAACAAGACGGCCTCCACGCAGCAAGCCCAAGCGGCGCCGATATCGTTCTTATATCGGGGAAATCAGCCCTGCCCCAGATAACATCATTAATCGCGATTTCCACGCTAACGCCCCCAACGAAAAGTGGGTGACGGATATCTCCGAGTTCCAGATTCCTGCGGGAAAGGTATATCTGTCGCCCATGATCGACTGCTTCGATGGCATGGTAGTCAGCTGGTCGATTGGCACAAGCCCCGACGCAGAGCTCGTGAATTCCATGTTAGATGCGGCTATCGAGACCGTGACCGAGGACGACGAGACGCCGATCGTGCATTCCGATCGGGGTGGCCACTACCGTTGGCCTGGCTGGCTATCGCGGGTTGCAAAGGCTAAGCTGGTCCGCTCCATGTCGCGTAAAGCCTGCTCACCAGACAACGCGGCCTGTGAGGGATTCTTCGGCAGGCTGAAGACCGAGATGTTCTATCCAGGAGACTGGCGTTCCACGACCATCGCGGAGTTCGTTGAGGTACTGAACGCCTACGTTCGCTGGTACAACGANNNCCGCTCCATGTCGCGTAAAGCCTGCTCACCAGACAACGCGGCCTGTGAGGGATTCTTCGGCAGGCTGAAGACCGAGATGTTCTATCCAGGAGACTGGCGTTCCACGACCATCGCGGAGTTCGTTGAGGTACTGAACGCCTACGTTCGCTGGTACAACGAGAAACGGGTCAAGGGCTCCCTTGGTTATCTCAGCCCCATCGAGTACCGTGAAAGCCTCGGCCTAACGACGTAAAGCAGTCCAAGAAAATAGCCGCATCCTCCATCCATTTTCTAATTTATAGTTATTAAATTGGAAATTGATTTATCTGCATCTGGGGTTTGAACGATTAAAGTGTTATTTGTGTTATCATAGTACCATCCGCTTGATGAAAATACTTGCGAAGTATTTGATTTTTTCAATTTTACACCATTCCAAGAAACTGAATTTGGAGGGTTTGAATTCTTGAAATTAACAACAAAACTTCGATTAGATTTTTGGCTATCAAATATACCTTGAGCCGGCCCAATGCTCAGTGTTTTTCTAGTGTCATTATAAGTAAATTGAGTATTCGAGAATTTTCCTGACGAATACGCTTGACTATCGCCATCGTCGTCATAAAGCGAAAAATCTCCATTATTTCCCGAATAAACATTAATTGATAATGGTTTTTGAGAAATTTTCGAAATATTTCCGCCATCAGCCGATTGGTACATTGGTATGATTCCTCCGGCTCGGACATAAACCGGAATTTTTGTCAAATCTTTGCTGATGTTTTTTGTCGCTGGCCCCGTAATGCTTTCCCCGGTAAAATAATCAATCCATTTGCCAGGCGGGAACCAAACTGTAGCAGATGCAGTTATTCCTGGCGCTGTGATAGGTGCAACAAGAATATCTGAACCAAACATATATTCAGTAGAATTGGCGATTGCCTCGGCATTATTCGGGTAGCTCAGATAAAGTGGCCGAGTAATAGGCAGCCCAGTATCGTGCGAAATTTTTGCCATCGTGTAAATGTATGGCACCAGAGCCTCTCTTAAGCGCATCATATTGGCCGCTTGCTGCTGCGCAACCCCGCTAAATTCCCATGGCAACCGAGCGGAACCTCCAGAGTGGATTCGCATAATTGGGAGAAATACCCCTGCTTGCATCCAGCGAATATAATAATCGTCAGGTAGTTTGACACCTTTGTCATCGTTATCATATCTAAAGCTACCAATATCGTGAGAAACATAGGGCTCCCCAACGTTACCTTCAGTAATTGCCATTTTAATAGCAAAACTCAACAACGGCCACGTGGTGGCGCCTACCGCTATATCCTTGGTCGAGTCGGAATCTCCCGTAAAATGGATTGCATAGCGATGATCAGCCCAAGCACCCTGTGGTGTCGCGTCGTTATAATTTTGGTAGGAAGCTCCAATTCGGCTTAAGGTGAACGGTCGATGATTATAATTGTGCTGAATTTTTGAATATAAATAATTCATCCACGAATCAGGCGTAACTCCTAGTTTTGATGATTGCGAATTATCACAACACCAATCCGGCCAAAAGAAGTCGACTCCTTGTTTCATGAAATCATCATGTAGATTTAAGAATGCCTGCGCTTGATTTTGAATTGAAAAATCAAAAAAATATGCAGGCCTTCCATAGGCGTCTTTGCCGAGAGCCAATTTATTATTCGTTAGGATTTTTGTTGCATTATATTTTGGGTCTCCATCATTAATTGCAGGATGAATATTTAGAGCACTTAACATTCCTAGGGAGTGTACCCAATCTTCAAATTCGACTGGATCAGGAAATTGATCGGCACGCCATTCCCAGCCATCCCATGTGTTTGGAGATTTGAAGTCTGTATCGGTGATTAGGACGTCAAGTGGGACATTGTTTTTATTGAATTCAGGGATTAATGAATTTTTATAATCACTCTCACTATAATCGTGCCATCTTGAATATAATATTCCGAAAACTTTCTTAGGAAGAAGCGGCGCGGGTCCTGTCAGAGTTTTAAAATCCAATAAGGCTTTGGCATAGTCATTCGCATAACCAAATAAATAACCATCTTGATAAATTCCACCATGCTTGGATCGACTCGAAAAATCTCCATTTTTGGAGGCAATTGCCGTAGTCGAGTCATTTAGCAAATACCAACCCTGAGAGGATAAAACCCCATCATGCATGGGGACAGGGCCTTGCTTGTGATCCAGCCCTCGATAATATCCGCCATAGTTTCCAGAATTTTTTATGTCTGAGGTTGACCACGTCGGATGTTGGGCGACTTGGTTAGCTCCATTCAGAAGTGTTATCTCCAAATCATCCGAAGCAAAGACTCCTGAGTTTACATGGTACCGTAATTGTATTTTTCCGGTATTTATCGTAAGCCAATTGCTTGAGATGCCGGATTGTATGCTCGGCGGAGAGAAGTTATCTCTCCCCACGGCAGTGAAGCTTGGCGCGTCGTCGAATACACCATCGGCAGCATATTCCAAACGAATTAAAGTAGGGGACAGAACCGTGAATCTTGCATTTCCACTAATAATTTGATTTGCAGGAACCGCGCTTACGTATTGACAAGAAGACACAAAAATTAATGTAGCAGCTATATTAATAGCACCTTTGATTTTCCAGGTGCGACAGTTAAGTTGATGATTTTTCATAAATTTAATTATCTCAAAATACATTGAATTTGCCGTTGACCAATTGCTCGATTGGAATACGATATATCAATTTCATTGGAGCGTGATTATTTGATCGGATTGTTTCCATATCTTGATGAGCCCGGGCGTGGCGTCCCAGTTCCTGAGTGGCACCGTTACCACCTTGGACAGATCGGTCGTCAACACGTTGCCCGGAAAACTCAGGGCCAAGCCGCTGTAACGATTGACGATCCGGTAGGTGGCAGCGCTGATGCTGGCGACTCGCTGGAAGTACCACTGCTGCCGTGCCGTTGATGCCGTCGGCGATAGCCCGACGGGAGCACCCCAGGCGCGTCCTGCATTGCCATCGTTCACGCCAAGATAAGCGCCGTTGATCGCGATATTGAAGAAGCCATCTCCGGTAGGAGTGAACTGCCATGCACCAGTTGCGGCGGTGGGCAGATTCGTTGTGAGATTGCCGGGATGTGCGATGAAGTATCGGCGGCTGGTTGCGCCCGCGCCAATCGAATGGCCGCTGGCGTCCGAGTAGTAGACCGGTGCGGCGTCGACCGATGGGTTGATTGCCGCCGTGATGTCGATGTATTCGGCGTCGTATTTCGAGCAACCGCCAAACACGCAGTACACGCGGAACGTACTACCAAGCGTGTTAGCTGACGTCTTCGACACACTGTCGGTGAACCAACGGTACCATGAGCCCGACGAATATGGAACGCTGCCCGCGTAGGTCCAGCGCTGCGTCGCTAGATCGTCGGACGCGTAGAACTTTAATGTCGTGGCTGGCGCTCCATAGTCAAAATCGCGGGTACCTGGTTTCAAGATCGACCGATCCTCCGCGATCGCGACGTACTTCTGCAGATAGACGTTCCATGCGATACTCATGACTCGCATCGTGCCGTTCGTATAGCCCGCCGACAACAGATCACGTGTGCCTTGGGCCGGCGGCACGAACGTCTCACTACCCGTCCGGTCAGCGGACGGCCCACCTTGCACCGTGAGGTCGGTTACTGGTCCTGCGATGTTCGATTCGAGCGAGCTGGATACCGGTGCAGCCGGGCACGGCTTCGTCACGGCCGTCGCCGCATCGCACGTCCAGTTCGTACCTCGCGCCTGCTGCCACTTGCCGTCGTAGAATTTCTGCCAGGACGACGGCTTCATCTTATCGATGATTGGCGCGCGCGCGACATGTGCCCACATGTAGTTGTTGAAGCCGCCCGAATTACCATTCTGCCCCTGGATACGGCTCGTATAGAAGATGTAGAAGTACCCGGACGCGTTGTCGACGTATAGTCGCGGATCGCCGTCACCGTAGTAGTAATACGGCGTTTTCGGGTCGCCACGGCCATATGGCGATGTCAGAATCGGCGCCTGTAGTGTCCAGCTAGCGCCACGATTGCTGGAAATCGCGTATGAGATCGCGTCGACGCGCGGATCATTGCCGAATAGCTCGTTGTGGACAATCCCATACCAGTCACCTGAATCAGGGTCCACCCACACGCCGATCAGATCGCAGTAGTCTGCTTGCGTATAGCCGGTGCGCGACTTCACGGGCTGCCCGAACAGAGCGATCGCGACCGGATTTTTATCATTACACAACACCCGGGTATCGTACTGCGAATGTGCGGTCGCTTCGGTCAGGCTGTCGGCGTTGGGGCCGGTATAGAATTTCCAGTAGTGGTTGGCCGGATTATCGTCGTATTGCGAGAGCGCGTTCTGTACGTAGAATGTACCGTCACGATCGATGAACAGCGAGTTCGGGCTGTCGGACACGGGGTTCGCAGGAACTGCCGGTGTCGCGCTAAATATTACAGCGTGCGCGCTTCCCGCGCAGAGTGCGCCGCCGGCGCACAACATGGCGAACCATCGTTGCATCAATTGCATGATTTGCTCCCAGCTCGAAATTGAGTCGAAGGTGAACGGCTATACGACGCCGATCAAACAAATACAATGTGTCTCAGGTCAGCGTGCTGGCAAATGCGATTGGCTGGCTGTTGAGTTAGTGGAGATCGAACACCAAGATTTCGTTGACCCCTTGGTGCAACCCTGGCGCAGGGCAATAGAGCCGGTGCTGTGGCCCGATCGTCCAGTATCGGCCAAGATGGTGGCCGTTGATCCACACGAAGCCCTTCGTCCAGTGGCTCATGTCCAAGTAAGTGTCGGTGACGGCGCCCAGTTCGAAGGTCGCCTTGAAGAACAGACCGCTCTTGAGCAGATTCGTCACGACAGGTCGCAAACCGATCATATACGCCGCGTCGAAGGGTAGTAGATGCGCGTCCCAGGACTAGAGCGGGGCAAACCTGGCTGCCCTGCAGGCAATCAACGCCGAGCGCGAGTCGCCATCCGAATCCGCCAGAAAGTACCTGAACAACATCGTGGAGCAGAACCACCGCGCCATCAAACGCCGCACCGGGCCGATGATGCGCTGCGCGCGGATTATCTTGTCGGGCATCGAGGTCATGCACATGATTAAGAAAGAGCAGCTGAAGGCAGATTGCAACACTCAGACACCCGCCGAACAATTCTATTCCCCGGTGATGTAAGCGGTCCGAATCACCCAAAGGTACCGCCGGCGATGCGTTACATGTGCTGCTGTGCGCCACAGGCTTCAACTTGCGCTGGCTGCTATGCGCAATCGTGCGACTGGGCCTGCAGTCCGTCTTTTTTATCTTGTTCATCCTCGACTGGCTCACTCAGTTTGTCGCCGGTCTGTCGATCCGGCGTAACATGATCACCTGATCTGAAGTGCAAATGGATTCTGTAGACCCGACTACATACTCTATCGGAACCTCAGATGCCCTGATTTTTAAGCCGATTCGCATGCGTGCGGATTACCGCGACCGGATCTTCCGCATAGGCGCCACGCACACCCA
>NZ_JAWJWL010000031.1:0-59945 GCF_034721475.1 Burkholderia alba
CCCGCGAAGGCGCCAGCCCGGCGCGCTCGAAGGCGGCGCGGATCACCGCCTCCTGCGCGAGCCCGTTCGGCGCGGTCATGCCGTTGCTCCGGCCGTCCTGGTTGACGGCCGAGCCGGCCACCACCGCGTAGATGCGGCGGCCGGGATCGCGCTCGCGGTGCGCACGCGCGTCATCCAGCCGCCGCAGCACGATCATCGCCGCTCCCTCGCCGGGCACGTAGCCGTCCGCGCCCGCATCGAAGGTATGGCAGCGCCCGGTCGGCGACAGCATGCCCGCGTCCTGCAGCAGGCGCGTCTGGCGCGGATCGAGGTTGAGGCTCACGCCGCCCACCAGCGCCTGATCGATCTGGCCGCTGCGCAGATACTGGCAAGCGATGTCGAGCGCGACCAGGGTGGACGAGCAGGCCGTGTCGAGCACCATGCTCGGCCCCTCGAAGCCGTAGTGGTACGAGAGGCGGTTCGCGGCGATCGAGCCGGCATTGCCGGTCGCGATGAACAGTGCGTTGTCGCGCTGGTAGTCGTTGGCGAAGCGCATGTACTGGCTCGCGTATTGCGCGATGAACACGCCGGTGCGGGCGAAACCCGCCTCGCCGCGGATGCCCGCGTCGGCGATCGCGCGATGGGCGTTGAGCATCAGCAGCCGCTGCTGGGGATCCATCAGCCGTGCCTCGCGCGGCGAGATATGGAAAGCGGCGGGATCGAACAGGTCGATGTCGTCGAGGTAGCCGCCATGAAGCGCGGCGAAGTCCTCGTCGGCCGCGCCGAGCAGCGCGCCGCGCGCGGCGGGATAGTGCGTGATGCCGTCCTCGCCGTTCAGCAGCCGGGCCCAGAAGGCCGGCAGGTCCTCGGCCTGCGGGAACTGCCCCGCCATCCCGACGATCGCGATCGGCGCCGCGCCGGCAGCCGCCGTGGCCAGGGCCGGGGCCGCCGCGCGCGGCGTCTCGCGCACGGCCGTGGCCGGCGCCGCGCCACGCCGGGCATCGATGAAGGCCGCCAGTTCGCGGATGGTCGGATGGCGGAAGATCGCCGAAGGCAGGATCTCGAAGGCGAGCCGTTCCGACAGGCCCGAGAAGAAGGCCAGCGAATTGATCGAATTCAGGCCGACGTCGGCGAAGCTCTGGTCAGGATGCAGGTCGTCCTGGCCCAGCAGCGCGCCGAGTTCCGCGATCAGCAGCGCGACGCTGTCGCCGGCCGACGCGGCACCGCCGGCCGGCGCGAGGGGCGCACCGGGCGCGCCCGTCGGCCGAGCGTGGTGGGCATAGTGCGCGAACACCGGCAGCAGCTGCACGGCGCGATTCACGCTCGCGTACTTGCGCCAGTCGGCATCGAACACGATCGCCTCGCCGATGTCGGCCGCCGCGATCCGCTCCAGCAGCCGCACGCCCTGCTCGGGCGTGAGCATCGACATGCCGAGCGCGTCGAAGAAGGCGCGGTGATTGTGGGCCACCGCCATGCCCGCGCCGTCCCAGTCGGTCCACTGCACGGCCTGCGCGGGACGGCCGGCGGCGCGCCGCGCGGCCGCCAGCGCGAGCAGCCCGGCATTGGCCGCGCCGTAGGCGCTCAGCCCGTTGCCCTGCATGCCGTCCACCGACGAAATCGAGGAGAACAGGAAGAAATAGCGCAGCTCGTCGCCGGCCGTGAGCCGATCGAGCAGATAGGCGCCCACCAGCTTCGGCCCGGCGACCTCGAGCAGGGTCGCCGCGCGGGTCTGGCGGACCGGAATCGCATCGGTGCTCACGCCCGCGAGGTGGAACACGCCGCGGATCGGCTCGGCCAGGCGCGGACGCAGCGCGTCGAGGGCGCGCGCCAGCGTGGCTTCGTCGTCCAGCGACGACTGCAGGTAGTGCAGCGAAACGCCGCGCGTGCGCGCGAGATGGTCCGCCCAGGCGCGAATCGTGGTCGGCTCGGCCAGCTCGGGATGCCGCAGCGCGGCGGTATCGGGCTTGCGGCCGATCACGATCAGCGAACGCACGCCGCGCTCGATCAGGCCGCCGAGCACCGCGAAACCGATGCCTCCGAAACCGCCCGTCACGACCATCGTGCCGGACGGGTCGAAGCCGCGCGCCGCATGACGGTCCGCCGCCAGCGGCCTGAGCCGCGCGCAGCGCCGCTCGCCCTCGATCCAGCGCACCCGCGTGTCGGCCTGCGAGGCGTGCAGTTCGGCGCCGACGCGCGCCAGCGAACGGGCATCGAGCGCATCGACGTCGATCACGATGCTGGCCAGCTCCGGGACCTCGAAACGCAGGAAGCTGAAGTACTTCGACAGGGTTTCCTGGATCGGATCGATCTCCCCTTGGTCGCTCAGGTTCACGAGTGCCAGGCGCAGGCCCTTGCGATGAGCCGCCGCGTCGATCGCGCGCGCGACCCATTCGACCAGGCGCGCGGCGCGCGCGGCCAGCGTGGCCTGGAAGGCGGCGCCGTCGAGCACGGCGTCGCGATCGGACAGGCGTGCATGGGCCTGCACGAAGACGAAGCAGTCGGCGGCGTCCGATTCGAACTGCCGCGACAGCGCCTCGCCGAATCCACCGTCGGGCTGCGGCTCGACAAGCAGCATCGGCCGCGACCAGGCCTGCGACCAGCGCCGCAGCGTGCGCGCGTCATCGCACCATAAGGCGATGCGCTGCGGCACCGGCTCCCGCGCGACATCCGTCACGGGCTCCCAGACCGTTTCCATCAGCCAGCCGTCGAGCGACGCGTGCGCATCGCGCGCATCGTGCGAATGGCCCGACGCGGGCGATGCGGCCTGGGGCGGTGCCGACATCGCCGCCGGCTTCAGCAGGTCGGCGATCCAATGCCGTTTCGGCGCCAGCGGCACGCCGGGCAACGGCACCCACGGCCCCGCCGGCAGAACCCCGGCGGCGGCCGCGCCCGGCCAGTCGAAGCGCGCACCGGCCGCCCAGGCGCGGGCGCTGCCCGGCAGATCGTCCGGATCGGGCGCGGCCAGGCCGGCACCCGGCCCGTCGAGGCTGTCGCCGCGATACGGGCCCTCCCCGCCAGCCGCGTCGGGCCGGGCCAGCCAGTCGCGCAGCTGGCGCAGCGCGTCGGCGGTATCGCTCGCCACCAGCGCGAGCCGCTGCCGGAAGGCCGGTCGCCGGTGCTGCAGCGTGAAGGCCAGCACCTCGATCGGCCAGGCCCCGCCCGCCTCGCCCGCCAGGCAATCGGCCAGCTCGCGCACCGCGGCGTGAAGCTGCGCGGCGCTGGGCGCGGAAAGCGGCAGCACCGCGCCGCGCCGGCCCGCGCCCGCGACGGAGCCGGCGCTCGACTCGCCCGCCGACGCGGCGAGCGGCGCCTCCTCGACGATCACATGAACGTTCACGCCGCCCGCGCCGAAGGAGCTGATGCCGGCGCGCCGCGGCAGCACCCGGCCGGCGCGCTCGAGCACGGGCCACGGCACGGCTTGCGTGGGCACCTCGAAGCCCACCCTGGCGAAGCCGATGTCGGGATTCAGCGGGCCGTGCAGCAGCGTCGGCGCAATCGTGCCGTGCCTCAGCTGCAGCACCGTCTTGGTGAGCTGCGCGATGCCGGCCGCGGCTTCCCCATGGCCGATGCTGGCCTTCACCGAGCCGAGCGCGCGCGGCGCGCCGGGCCGCACGGGATAAGCGTCGGCCAGGCCCTGGATCTCGATCGGATCGCCGAGCGCGGTGCCGGTGCCATGCGCCTCGATATAACCGATGGAGTCCGCCTCGACCGCGGATCGCGCCAGCGCGGCGCGGATCGCCTTGGTCTGGCTGACCGGGTTCGGTACCGTGAAACCCTGTGTCTTGCCGTCGTGGCTGACGCCGGTGCCGCGAATCAGCGCCAGCACCGGGTCGCCGTCGCGCACCGCGTCGGCGTGACGCTTGAGCAGCACCACGCCGACGCCCTCGCCCGGCACGTAACCGTCGCCGCCCGAGGCGAAGGCGTGGCAGCGCCCGTCGCTGGCCGCGAAGCTCGAGGCACACAGCGTCAGGTACTTGCTCGGATGCAGCGTCAGGTTCACGCCGCCGGCCAGCGCGGCCTGCGCCTCGCCGCGCCGCAGGCTCTCGCAGGCCAGATGCAGCGCGTACAGCGAGGACGAGCACGCGGTATCGATGGCGATGCTCGGGCCCGTGAAATTGAAGAAAAACGACACGCGGTTGGCCACCGAGAAGGTCTGCGAGCCGGCCGGATAAAAAGGCGCGCGCTCGGCCAACGCGTCGGCGCCGATCAATTGGTAGTTGTTGAAGCTCACGCCGGCGAATACGCCGATCTCGCGCGGCACCTGCTGCCAACGTGGGCCGAGATAGCCGGCGCCCTCCAGACAGCGCCAGGCCGCCTCGAGGAACAGGCGCTCCTGCGGATCGGTGAGCGCCGCGTCCTGGGCCGTCAGATTGAAGAACGGCGCATCGAACTGCGCGACGTCGCTCAAGAAGCCGCCCCACTTGCAGTAGATCGAATCGGTGCGGCCCTTTTCGCCCGGGCGGTAGATCTCGCGGTAGTCGAAGCGTTCGCGCGGGATTTCGCTCACGCAGTCGACGCCGGCCACAAGATTCGCCCAGAACGCATCGAGCGTGTCCGCCTGCGGGTAGCGGCCGCTGATGCCCACGATCGCGATCGCGTCGTCGATCGGGTCGGCGGCCGGGGCGCCCGGAGCCGCCGGGGTGGCCGCGGCGATCGGGTCGGCCGGCAGAGACGGTGCGACGCGCGCGTCCGGCACCGGCACCGGCGCCGGTTCCGTCGGCGCGACGAGCCGCGTGTCGAGATGGGCGGCCAGGGTGTCGAGCGACTTGTACTTGTAGAGCAGGGCCGCGTCGATCTCGCCGGTCCATTGCGCGATGCGCTGGTTCAGCCGCGTGATCATCACGGAGTCCAGGCCGAGCGCCTCGAAATCGGCCTCGGGATCGATACGCTCGGCCGGGAACCCGCTGATCTCGCCGAGCGCCGCCGCCAGCAACGCGAACGCGGTACCGCGCGGCGCGCCGCGTGCCGGTGTGGATGCCGCCGGGCCCGCGCCGTCGGCCGCGGCCGTCGCGTCCATCGTCGCGTTCATTGGACCGCGGCCGTCATCCACCGCGGCGCGCGGCGCGCCGGCGAGCCCGACCGCCTCCGGCCCGGCCGGGCGGCCGGCACGCGGCGCCGGCACCCAGTAACGCTCCCTCACGAACGGATAACCGGGCAGGCTCACGCGCCGGGCCGCCGCCAAGCCGCCGGCCCGGCCGGCCTGCACGCGGCGCCAGTCGAGTGCGCCGCCGCGGCACCAGAAACGCAGCAACTCGGCCGTGCGCCCCTCGTCGAGCCAGCTGCCCACCAGCAGGGCCACGTCGGCGGCCGCCAGTTCGCCCAGGCCGCCGCCGCGCCGCGCGTCGCCGGCGTGAATCCCCTGGGCGGCCAGCGGCGCCAGCGCGGCGTCCTCGAAGCCGTCGAGCGCGGCGAATGCATTGAGCCGCTCGACCAGCCTCTCGAGCGAATCCGCCACGATGCCGAGCCGGTAGCGCTGCGTATCGCGCCCGGTCTGCAGCGTGAAGGCGGTGTCGACGAGCCGCCAGCCGCGCGCCTCGTCGCCGGCATTCGCGGGCGTCTCGTCGAGCCAGCCGGCCAGACGCAGCGCCAGCGCGCGCGACAGATCCCGCAACTGCGGCCAGCTGCCCGCCGACAGCGGCACCGCCACCGCCTCGCGCGGCGCCGCGCCGCGCGGCGCGGGCGCAGGCGCCTCCTCGATCACCACATGCGCATTCGAGCCGCCCGCGCCGAACGAGGACAGCCCCGCCAGGCGCGGCCCGCCATCGCGCGGCGCGGGCCAGTCGGCCAGCCCGCGCTGCACGACGAAGGGCGAGCGCTCGAACGGGATCGCGGGATTGGTTTCCTCGGCGTGCAGCGAGGGCGCCAACTGGCGATGCCGCAGCTGCAGCAGCAGCTTGGTCAGGCCCGCCACGCCGGCCGCGCTCTCGGCGTGGCCGATGTTCGATTTCACCGAGCCGATCGCACAGAACCCGGTGTCGCCCGAGGCGCCGAACACGCTCGAGAGCGCGGCGATCTCGATCGGATCGCCGAGCGAGGTGCCGGTGCCGTGCGCCTCGATATAAGCCACCCGGCGCGGATCGACGCCGCCGCGGCGATAGGCCTGCGCCACCACCGCGGCCTGGGCGCGCACGCCCGGCACCGAATATCCGGCCGAGCGGCCGCCGTGGTTGACCTCGGCGGCACGCACCACGGCATGCACCGTATCGCCGTCGGCCAGCGCCCGCGCCAGCGGCTTGAGCAGCACCGCGCCCACCCCTTCGCCCGGCACGTAGCCGTCGCCGCCCTTGCCGAAGGCCTCGCAGCGTCCGCGGCTCGAGGCGAAGCGGCCCTGCGCGAGCATCAGGTACTTGTTCGGATGCAGCGACAGGTTCACCCCGCCGACCAGGGCCACCCCGCAATCGCCGCGCTCCAGCGCGCGGCAGGCCAGCGACAGGGCCGTCAGCGAGGACGAGCACATGGTGTCGATCGCCAGGCTCGGACCGCTGAAATTGCCGAAGTAGGACACCCGGTTGGCGATGGTGGCCGCGCTGCCCGACAGTGCGACCGGATCGCCCCCGGCTAGGCGCTCGGCGCCGTACAGCTGGTATTCCTGGTACATCACGCCCACATAGACGCCCACCGACGCGCTCTTGCCGTCCTGTGCCGGTGCGCAGCGCGCGAGCCCCTCGCGGGTGTAGCCGGCATCCTCGATCGCATGGGTGGCGCATTGCAGGAACAAGCGCTCCTGCGGATCCATCAGCTCGGCTTCGCGCGGGGTGATGCCGAAGTAGTACGGGTCGAAGCGGTCGACATCGTCGATGAAGCCGCCCCACTTGCTGTAGGTCTTGCCCGGCGCATCCTTGTCCGGATCGAAATGGCGCGCGTGATCCCAGCGCTCGGCCGGGATCTCGATCACGCTGTCGGTGCCGCCGGCCAGGTTGCGCCAGAACTGCTCCAGCGTGGCCGCGCCCGGATAGCGGCCCGCCACGCCGATGATGGCGATCGGCTCGTCATGGCGAACCCCGGCGGCCTCGCGCGGCAGCTCCCGCCGCGCGGCCGGCGGCGGCACGGCGGCCGGCGCGCCGAAGCGCGCGTTGGCGAACGCATCGGGATCGGCCACCGCGCGGATCGAGGCGTTGACGATGCGGCCCAGCCGCTCGCCGTCGAGCGCGAGGATCTCCACGTCGAAGGCGAGGTAGTCGTCGCGCCGGGTACGCAGCCGGTTCACCAGCAGCACCTCGTCGGGCAGCGCCCGCGCCAGCTCGATGCGCTCCACCATCAGCGGCACGAACATCGGCGCGGGAGCCTCGGCCTGGTCGGCCGGCGCGACGAAAAAGCAGCTGTTGAGCAGCAGCGGATCGAACACGTAGCGTTCGCGGCCGCCGGCGCGCGGGCCGGCGCCGAGCGCCACGCGGCTCACCAGCAGGCCGTCGGCGCCGTGCCAGGCCTCGCGCACGGTGCGCAGCATCGGGCCCACCGAGAAGGCCGGGATACGCGCGTACCAGGCATCGATCGCGGCGCTCGACAGCCGCGTCAAGCCCGCCAGCAGCGCGCTCGGATCGTGACGCGCGGGTTCGAATGCCGCGCCCCGGACGAACTCGCCGCGACAGCACAGCTGCGGCTCCGTCTGTCCGTCGCGCGCGAAGCGGACCTCGAAGGCATGCGCGGCGGCCTCGGTGCCCGACGTGAGCACGCTCAGCTCGACACCCTCGCCCGGCTCGAGCGTGATCGGGCCGCCTTCGAGCCGCACCTGCGAGAGCCGCAGCGGAAACGCGGCCGGGTCGTCCGCGGCCAGTGCGTCGAGCGCCGCGCAGGGATGCGTGACCCCCATCAGCGCGGGCTTGCCCAGCACCAGGTGGTCCTGCAGGAACGCTTCCTCCGCGACGAAGCGGTAGCCGCGCGCGGACGCGGGCGCGGCCGGCCGCGCCGCGCCTGCCGGCGATGCCGGCGCGCCGCCCGTGCCGGCGCCGAACTCGCGCCGCGCGTAGTCGTCGAGCTCGCCGAGCGTCGGATACTCGAACATCAGGGTCGGCGACAGCTCGGTGCCGAGCAGGCGGCTCGCCGCGGCCACCAGGTCGAGCAGATCGACCGATTCGAGCCCGAGTTCGTAATAGCCCTTGTCCAGCGCGACCTCGTCGAGTTCGACCCGCAGCTTCTGCGCGATCATTGCGCGCAGCCGCGCGACCACCTCGCTAGGCGCACCGGCCGGCCCGCTCTCGTCGTGCCCGCTCGCGCGCGGTGCAGCCTGCTGCGCGGCGGCAGCGGTGGCGATGGCCGCCGGTGCAGGGTCCGCGTCCTGGCCGGCGCGCGGCGGGAAGGCATGCGGATCGCGCACGCGCTTGGCCGTGAAGCCGCGCATGCGGGCCAGCGGAGCGCCCTCGGGGGAAAAGAACTCGAGCGTCATGGTGACGATCTCGCCGCGCACCGCCACCGCGTCGCGCGGGATGCGCACCACGCAGGCCTCGCCGAGCGGCGCGTCGGCGACGAAGGACTCGATCACCAGCGGCAGGTAGAGATCGTCCGCGCCCGTCGTCTGATCGGCCGCGGCGCGCGAGGCGATCGCGGCCGCATCGAGCAGCGTCGGGTGCAGCATGAAGCGCGAGGCATCGGGCCGCGCGGCCGCATCGAGTTCGAGCCGCGCGAGCAGCGCGTCGGCGTCGACGCTGATCTCGCCGTGCGCGCGCAGATAGGCGTCGTGGACCAGCCCCGTGTCGCGGCAGCGCGCGTACAGCGCCGCCATCTCGCTGCGGCGCGCATCGGCGGCGGGCTCGCCGAGCGGCGCCAGCGCCAGCGCGTTCGCGCCGTCCGGCAGCGCGTCGCGCTGTACGAGTTCGGCGCTGGCATAGGCGCGGCCGTCATCGGCGGCGGTCGCCGCGTCGTCGATCACGATCGCGTAGCGGCTCGCGTCGGGGCGGAACATGCGCACGCGCACGGTCGCGCCGTGCACCGCGTCGGCCACCACCAGCGGCCGATGGATGCGCAGGCGCTCCAGCGCGTGGCTACGGAAATCGAGGCCGTGCGCGGCGCAGATCTGATGGATCAGGTCGAGGTAGGCCATGCCCGGCAGCACCGGGTTGCCGTAGACCCGGTGCGCGCCGACAACGGGATTGCGGGACGATAGCGTCAGGGTGCGTTCGGCGATCGGTACGGTCATTGATACTGCTCCCAAATCATGGTGGCCGCGCTGGCGGGCATGGCGACGGCGGCATCGGCCGGCACCTGCGGCGCGGGTCGCGCGAGCGGAGGAATTGAGGCGGGCACCGGCGCCGGTGCCGCGCGGCGCGCCTGAGTCTCGCGCTCGAGTTCCGGCGGCGCGAGCGGCACGCGGCGCGGCGCTTCGGCGGCGGCCGGCGCGCGGCATAGGATCGCGTGAGCGTTGGTGCCGCCGTCGGCGAAACAGTTGAGCGCGACTGCCTGCGTGTCGGACAGGGCGGCGGTGTCGCGCGGGAAGTGGAACGGCGTCGCCGCGAGGTCGAAATGGCGCAGCGGCTGCTGCCCCGACAGGAACGGCACCTGGCGGCCGTGATGCAGCATCAGCACGGCCTTGATGAAGCTGGCGATGCCTTCGGCGCAAAGCGGATGGCCCAGGTTCGGCTTGATCGAGCCGAGCGCGCAGGGTGCGCGTCCACGGCCGCCGTACACGGCGTCGATGGCCTTGAGCTCCAGCAGGTCGGTGATCTTCGAGCCGGAGCCGTTGGTCTCGATATAGCCGACCTGGGCGGCGTCGAGGCCCGACTGCGCCAGCGCGCGGCGCATCAGCTGGGTCTGGCGCTCCAGGTTCGGGGTGGCCGGCCCGGCCGTGCGGCCGTCGTTGTTGCACGACAGCGCGGCGATCCGGGCATAGACGGTGTCGCCGTCGCGGCGCGCTTGCGCGGCCGTCTTCAGCAGCACTAGGCCGACGCCTTCGGACAGGATCAGCCCGTCGGCGCGCTCGTCGAACAGGTGGAAACTGCCGCCGGCGCTGAGCAGGCCGCGCTGCTCGAAGATCGCATGCGTGCGCTCGGCGTCGTGCAGATGGACGCCGCCCACCAGGGCCGCCTCGATCTCGCCGCCGCGCAGCGCCTGCGCGGCCAGGTGCATGCCGACCAGGGCCGAGGAACAAGCCGCGTCGATCACCAGGCTCGGGCCGCTCAGGTCGAAGAAGTGCGAGACATTGGCGGCGAGATAGTTCTGGCCCGCCACCACGATCGGGTTGCGCGCCTCGCGCAGCGCCTCGGGATCGAGCGCGGCGCGCGCGCGACCGCCCAGGAACACCCCGGTCGCGCTGCCCTTCACGTCCTCGGGACGATAGCCGGCGTGCGCGAACAGGCTCAGGCAGGCCTCCAGCACCGCCAGCGCCTGCGGGTCCATCGCGTCGAAATCGGCCAACGGCAGGTGGAAGGCCTTGCGCGCGAAACGGCCGCCGTGATCGAGCGTGCCGACATGACGTTCGCGGCCGCCGCCGGACCCGGCCGCGACGCGCGTGAAGGCGCTGCGTCCCTCCCGCAGCAATCGCCAGTAGGCGGCGAGATCCGGCGCGCCCGGGAAGCGCGCCGACATGCCGACCACCACGATCTCCTGGTCCGGCGCGGTACGCGGCAACGCCGCATCGCGCGCTGCCGTCGCCCGCGGGGAGAACCCAGGCGCGGCAGCGGCGGGCGGCTCGTCGGCGGGCGCGGCCGGGCGCGCTACCTCGGGTGCCGCCGGCTCCGGCCTCTCCCGCTCGACGGCAGGCGCGACTTCGGGCGGCATCGCGCTGCCCTGCGCGGCGAACCAGGCATCGAGCGCCGCCGCCTCGTGCGTCACCAGCCAGGTGCTCAAGGCCGCGAGATTCGGATGCTCCAGGATCAGCGAGGGAGACAGATCCACGTCCAGGGCGACCTTGATGGTGCGCAGGATCTGCGCCATCAGGATCGAGTCGAGCCCATAGTTCGCGAAATCGTTCCCCGCATCGAAATCGCCGGCGCCGATCTTCAGTTCGGCCATGAACAGCCCGCCGAGCCAGTCACGGGTACGCGCCGCCAGATCGCCGGCGGCCGTGCCGGGCGCCGGGCGCGCGACGGCCGGCGCCGGCCTCGGCTCCGCCTTCGCGGCGGGCGCGGATGCTTGCGCGGCTGAACCAGCCGCATCGACGGAAGCGGCCGGTGCCGGCAGGGCGCCGTTCCAGCGCGCCGGATCGACCAGCGCCGGCATCAGCACCGCCGGCCCCGCCACCGACAAGGCGTGGTCGAGCAAGGCGAGGCCGTCGCGATCGTTCAGGCCGAGCAGCCCGCTCGCGCGGTAGACCGCGGTCTCCATGGCGCCCATGCCGGTCTCGATCCAGCTCGGCCACTGCAGGCTGACCATGCGCAAGGCGGGCGCGTGCTCCGCCAGCGCGTCCATGTAGGCGTTGGCCATCGCGTAGTCGATCTGCCCGGCCGCCAGGTTCGGCAGCGCCGCGCACACCGAGGAATAGACGATGAAGCGGGCCGGCGGCTGCTCGCGCAGCACGCGGCAGAGGTTGTCCAGGCCGCCGGTCTTGGGCGCCAGCACCGCGCTCACGTCGAGCGGGTCCTTGCGGATCCAGGCCGGGTTCGCGTCGCCGAGCCCCGCGCAATGGATCACGCCGCCGATCGGCCCGAGTTCGCGCAGGATCGTCGCATGGGCCTGGTCCATCGCCGCGGCATCGGTCATATCGACGTCGAGCGTGAGGATCTGCACGCCCTGGCGGCGCAGCGCATCGAGCGCGGCGATTTTCTCGCGCAGCGCGCGATCGACGCCGGGCACCGCGGGATCGGCCAGGATCGCCGACCAGCGCGACGCCTCGGGCAGGCGTGCCCGGCCGCTCAGCGCGAGCTTGCGCACGCCGTGGCGCGCCACCGCATGTCGCGCGCAGAGCAGGCCGAGCCCACGCGTGCCGCCGGTGATCCACAGCGCCTGCCCCTCGGCGAACGCGCTGGGCGCCGCGCTCGGCGCCGCCAACGGCACGAGTCGCGGCACCTGGTAGCGCCCGTCACGCAGGAGTAGGCGCGGCGCCGAAGCGGGCGCTTCCAACAGCTCGAGCAGGCGATGCGGCAGTTCGACCGCATGATCGGGCAGATCGATGTCGAGATGCGCGCTGGACAGGCGCGGGTACTCGAAACCGAGCGAGCGGTACAGGCAGGCGTTCAGCGCAGCGTGCGGCGTGGCGCCGGCCAGCTCGGCGCGCACCGCGCTTTCCAGACCGCGCGTGACGCCAAGCAGGCGCGTGCCGCCCTGGCGCACCTGCTCGACCAGCCGCTGCAGGCCGGGCAGCCAGCGCGTCACCTCGCTCGCCTGGCGCCGCGTGTGCGCGGCGTCGAGCGCGCTCAGGTCGAGCACGTGAGCGAGTGGGCGGCCCTGCTCCGGGCGGCACAGCCACTCGAGATCGTCGGCCAGCCGGTCGATCTCGGCGAGCCGCGCGCCGGGACGCAAGGCGGCGATGCGTTCCGCCAGCGCGCGCGTTGCTGCGGTGCCCAGGATCAGCAGGAATCCTTCGCGATCGGGCACGGCTGCCGCGGCGATGCGCTCATACGGCTGCCAATCGAGCGCGAACAGGCCGGCTTGGCGCGTGTCCTCGGCGGCCGCCGTGGCGGCGACGGTGGCCGCGGGCCGCGCCCCGTTCCACGCCGCGGCATGGGCCGGCTTGCCGGCGCTCGCGATCCAATAGCGGTCGTCGCGGAACGGATAGACCGGCAGGGACAGCCGCCGCGGCGGCGTCGCGAACCCGGCCTGCGGTCGGTACAGGCGTCGCCAGTCGGGCTCCACGCCCATCGTCCAGACCTGCGCGAGCACGTCCAGCCGGCCCTTGTCGAGCCAGGTATCGAGCAGCGCGCGCGCATCGCCGTCGGCATAAAGCGCGCCGGCATCGCGATGCGCGCTGGCCGCGCCGACCCGCCAGCCGCCGCCCTGCCCTTCGGCCGGAAACGCGCCCAGCCGCGCCTTCAGCTCGTCGAGCGAGCGCACCACGCAGGCCGCGCGGTGCTCCATCGCCTCGCGCCCGACCTGCAGCGTGTAGGCGATGCGCGGCAGTAGCGCCGCCTCGAGGCCACGCCGCTCGATCGCCGCCAGCAGGTTCGCCGCCATCAACGGCAGGCGCGTGCGCTCACGCGCCGACAGCAGGATCAGCCAGCCGCCTTCGGTGTCCGGCGGCGGCGCGTCGGCCGGCATCGCGTAGGCCTCGACGATCGCGTGGGCGTTGACGCCGCCGGCGCCGAAGCTGCTGATGCCGGCGATGCGCGGCAGCGGCTCGCCGTCGGGGCCCTGCTCGGGCCACGGCGTTGCCGCCTGGTTGACCACGAAGGGCGTGGCCGCGAAATCGATCGCGGGATTGAGCACGCGCGAATACAGCGAGGGCACGATGGTGCGATGGCGCATCTGCAGCAGCACCTTGATGACGCCCGCCACGCCGGCCGCGCCCTCGCAGTGGCCGATGTTCGACTTCACCGAACCGATCCGGCAACTGCCGGCGGGCAGCGCGCCCGCGCCCTCGGCGCCGAAGGCGCGCGCGAGCCCGGCGATCTCGACCGGATCGCCGAGCCGGGTGCCGGTGCCATGCGCCTCGACATAGCCGATCTCGGCGGCCGCCACGCCGGCCCGCTCGATCGCGGCGCGGATCACGCGCGCCTGCGCGGCGGGATTCGGCACCGTGTAGCCGCTGGCCCGGCCGCCGTGATTGACCGCCACGGCGCGGATCACGCCGTGGATCATGTCGCCGTCGCGCTGCGCGTCGGCCAGCCGCTTGAGCATCAGCACGCCGACGCCCTCGCCGGGAATGTAGCCGTCGCCGCCCTCGCCGAAGCTCTCGCAATGCCCCTTCGAGGAGATGAACTGTCCGCGCGAGAGCATCAGGTACTTGCCCGGATGCAGGCTCAGGTTCACGCCGCCGGCGAAGGCCGCGTCCACCGCGCCGGCGGCCAGCGCGTCGCAGGCCATGCCGAGCGCCACCAGCGAGCTCGAGCACATGGTGTCGACCGCCATCGCGGGGCCGCTGAAATCGCAGACATAGGACAGGCGCGTGGCCACCGACGAAGTGCCCCCGCCCAGCCCCATGCGCTCGGGCGCGTCGAGCGCGAACAGCGGATACTCCTGGCCCATCACCCCGGCCCAGATGCCGACCCGGCCGTCGGCACCGCCCCGCGCGCGCAGCGCCTCGCGGGTGTAGCCGGCATCCTCCATGGCGTGCCAGCAGTGCTGGACGAACAGCCGTTCGAGCGGATCCATGATCTCGGCCTCGCGCGGCGAGATCTGGAAGAACAGCGGATCGAAAGCGTCGGCCTTGTCGATGAAGCCGCCCCACTTGCTCGAGATCGTGCCGGGCTCGCGGCCCGGACGATAGTAATCGCGCCAGTCCCAGCGCTCGGCCGGGATCTCGGTGATGCAGTCGCGACCTTCGCGCAGGTTGTCCCAGAACGCGTCGAGATCGCGCGATTGCGGAAAGCGCCCGGCCATGCCGACCACCGCGATCGCCTCGCCGTGTCGATCCGGCTCGCCCGGCTCGTCTCGCCGATCGCGCGCGCGCAGGCCGGCATCCGGCCGGGCGGCGCCGTCCGCGGCCGCGAGCTGGCGCAGGGAGGCGTTCGCCAGCGATGCCACGCAGCGCAGTTGTTCGTCGTAGATCTCGGCGTCGAGCGTCAGGAAGCCGGCATTGACGCGGCGCGCGCGCGTGAGAACGATCGCGCGCGCCGTCATCGGCTGCCACAGCGTCAGGCGCTCGATCAGCAGCGGCACGAAGGTCGGCGCCTCGCCCGCGGCCGGCCGCGGCGCGCCGGGCTCGGCGCTGCCGTCGGGATCGACCTGGTAGCAGGCGTTCAGCAGCAGCGGATCGAGCGGCAGATCGAGCGCATGGCGCTTGCCCTCGAGATCGACCTCGCAGGCGACGCGCCCGTCGGCCAGCGCGAAGGCGCGGCGGATCGAGCGCAGCGCCGGGCCGATCGTGAACGCGGGCACGGTCTCGTACCAACGCTCGATCGCCTCGCGCGACAGCTCGCGCGCGCCGGCACGCAGCGCCGCCCAGTCGAGCGCGGCGGGCTCGGATGCCGGGGCCGCCACGCACTCGCCTTCGCAAGCGGTGCGCCAGTCGGCCTCGCCGCCGACGCGATGCCGCACCGAGAATCGTGCGGCGGCCGCCTCCAGGCGCACCTCGAGTTCCACCTGCTGCCCGGCGTCGAGCCGCAAGGGGCCGCCGCTGAAACGCACCTCGCTCAGCGCCAGCGGCCAGGCCTCGCCGCGCCCGGCACGGGCATGCAGGACCAGGCAAGGATGCACGATGCCCATCAGGGCCGGCTTGCCGTCGACCAGATGGTCGGCCAGTTGCGGCTCCGACGCCGCGAAGCGATAGCGCGCGGGCGGGCGCGCCTCGGCGGACGGGGCCTCGGGGGCGACAGCGGCTTCGGCGCGCGCCTCGGTGCCCGGCGTGGTCGGCGTGGTCGGCGTGGTCGGCGTGGTCGGCGTGGTCGGCGTGGTCGGCGTGGCCGCGGACGCGGCCGGCGCGCTGTCGCGCAGATGCTCGATCAACTGCTCGACCGTGTTGTATTCGAACAGCAGCGTCGGGTTCAGGCGGCGCGACAGGCGCTGCTCGATGTCCTTGAGGATCGTCAGCATCTGCAGGGAACTGAGCCCCATGTCGAAGAAGCCGCGACGTACGTCGAGCGCGGCCGGCTCGACGCCGAGTTGGGCGGCGAACACCTCGCGCAGCTCGCGTTCGACGGCCGGCATATCGAGACGCGCCGGGCCGGGCACGGCAACCGGAGCGGCCGCGGGCGGGACCGCGGGCGCGGCCGGCACGGCATCGAACAAGCTCGCGCGCGGGGCCCCGGCATCCGGCCAGGCGCGCACGCGCTTGCCCGTCAGTTCGCCGAGCGTGGCCAGCCAACGGCCTTGCGCGTCGTAGAACTCGATGTCGAGCTTGCGGATGTCGTTGGCCAGCGCAATACGCTCGAGACGCACGCGCGCCAGGCAGGCACCGTCGAGCGCGGCGCGCGCGCGGAAGCAGCCGTAATGCAGCGGCAGATAGAGCGCCGCGTCGTCGCCGGCTTCGTGCCCGGTGCTCGCCAGCGCCGCCTCGAGCGCCGAGGACGCCACCGCCGCGCCGTCGATCAGCGTCGGATGGAAATGCGTGCCCGGCAGCGCCGCGCGATAGGCCTCGGGCACCCGCAGCTCGATCAGGCAGCCCCATTCATGCCGGCGCAGCTCGCCTTCGGCGCGCATCAGCGCGTCGTGCACCAGGCCGCGGCGGCGGGCGCGCTCGTAGATCGCCGCCAGCTCGACGCGCTCCAGCGGCGCGGAGGCCAGCAGCGCGGCGTCGAGATCGGGCTCGTGCGCCACCGCCGGATGCAGTTCGGCCGCGCAGTAGGGATCGCCGGGCGCGTCGGCCGGCGCCACCTCGATCGCGTGGATGCCGTCCGCCAGCGCGCGCATGCCGATCGTCAGCGCCAGCGCGCCGCCGTCGGGCACCACCAGCGGGCGGTAGATGACTAGATCGCGCAGCGTCGTCGCGAAGCGATCGCGCTGCCATCCCTGGCTGGCGACCGTGCTCAGCAGGTCGATATAGGCGAGTCCCGGCAGCACGCGCTGGCCGTGAACCCGATGCGAGGCAACCACCGGATGCGACGCGTCGATGACGAGATCAAATGCTTTTTTCATGAATCATGCCCCAGCTCGACTGAATCTGTGAAAGAACGGCGGCCGCGGCGCGCGAAGCCGCGGCGACGGGCGCCGTCGGTGCGCTGCGCGCGTAGCGGCGGCGCTGCAGGACCGGCAAAGGCAACGGCTGGCGGCGCTGCACGTAGGCCGCGTCGGGCACGAACTGCTCGACGATCGCATGGCAGTTCGTGCCGCCGTCGGGAAAGCAGCTCTGCGCGGCCACGCGCGGCGCCGCCGCGCTGCCGGCCCAGGCGCGCGGCGCGCGATCGAAGCGCGCGCGCGAGGCGCCGAAGTCGTAGTGATCGAACGGCGCGGTGGCGCAGCGGCTCGGCGCGATCTCGCCGCGCGCGACGCTCAGCAGGCAGCGCGCGAAGCCGGCCAGGCCCGAACTGAGCAGCAGGTGGCCGACGCTCGGCTTGAGCGAGCCGAGCGAACACGGCGCCAGGGTGGTGTCGTCGAGCCGGTAGACCTGCGACAGCGCCTTGATCTCGACCGCGTCGACCACCGCCGAACCACCGCCGTTCACTTCGATGTAGCCGATCTCCTCGACACGCCGGCCCGCCGCGTCGAGCGCCCGGCGCATCACCTCGCGCTGCGCGTTCAGGCTCGGCGAACCGGGGCCGAGCGTGCGGCCGTCGTTGTTGACCGCGAGCGCGCCGAGCACCGCCAGGATGCGGTCGCCGTCGGCGCGTGCGCGCTCGAGCGTCTTGCAGACCACCGCCACCACGCCCTCGCCGAGCACGTCGCCGGCGGCGTCGCGCTCGAAGATGCGGAACACGCCGTCGGGGCTCAGGATATTGCGCGCGGCGAACAGGTCGTGCGCCTGCGAGTTGCCCAGCAGGCTGGTGGCACCGACCAGCGCCATCTCGATGCGCCCGCCGCGCAACGCGTCGGAGGCCAGCGACAGCGCGGTCAGCCCTGACGAGCAGGCGGTATCGACCACCAGGCTCGGCCCGCTCAGGTTGAAGGCGCGCGAGATATTGCTCGCCAGGTAGTTCTGGCCGACGCCGAGGATCGGATGCGCGGCGGCCGCCAGGCCCGGCGCATCGGCGACCACCTGCAGGCGGCCGCCGACATAAACGCCCACCGCCCGCCCGGACAGCTCCTTGGCGGCATAACCCGCATCGCAGAACGCATGCAGGCTCTCCTCGAGCATCAGCCGCGCCTGCGGGTCCATCACCGCCACGTCCGACGCGTGCAGCCCGAAATGGGCGGCGTCGAAAGCGTCGATGTCGTCGAGCCAGCCGGCGTGGACCGGCGCCTCGCCGGTCGGCCAGCGCGCGTCGCGCATCGGCGTGATCGCGACGCCGCCGCTGGTCTGCAACTGCCAGAAGGCGTCGAGATCGGCCGCGCCGGGCAGGCGCACCGCGAGGCCGACGATCGCGATGTCGTCGCGCCCCGTGGGCGCGGTGGGCGCGGTGGGCATGGCGGCGGGCGCGGGCGTTGCCGCGGCAGCCGGCACCGCGAGGCCGCCCTGGTCGGCCCCGCCGTCGCCGCCGGCATCGCCTGCCGGGGCGCCATCCTGCCGCGCGTCGGGCGCGGCGCCGAAGCGGCTCGCCAACGCGGGCGCGTGTCCGGCGAGCAGATGAGCGCCGAGCGCGCCGAGCGTGGTGTGCTCGAGCATCACCGAGGGATCGAGCCGGGCGCCCGTCAGCTCGCTCATGCGGCTGACCAGCTGCAGCACCATCACCGATTCGATGCCGTAGTCCGAGAACGGAGCATCGGGATCGGCCACCTGCTCGGCCGTGAACTTGAGCTCGTCGATCAGCATCGTGCGCAGCCAGTCCAGGGTCGCCCCCAGCAGGTGCTCGCGCGACGCCGCCGGTTCGGCGGCGGTAGAGGCGACGGTAGCGGCGGTAGCCACGGCGGCGGCCGGCGCGGCCTGCACCGGCCGGCTTTCCTCGGGCAGCGGCGCGAGCAGCGCCGACGCGTCGAAATCCGCGTCGATACAGCACGGCAGCAGCACGGCCGGCCCTTCGCCGCGCAAGGCCTCGGCCACGCAGCGATCGACCAGCGCGAGGCCGGCGGCGGTCGGGATCGGCTTCAATCCGCTGCGGCCGAAGGCCGGCATCGAGGTGCCCACCGCCATCCCGGTTTCGCCCCAGGCCGGCCATTGCAGCGAACGCAGGCGCGTATCGCCGCGCGCGTGGCTGGCGCGTGCGTAGGCATCCATGTAGGCATTGGCCATCGCGTAATCGGCCTGCCCGGCCGCCAGCCGAGGCACCAGGGCCGAGACCGACGAGAACGCCAGGAAAAAGCGCAGACGCGGGCCGGCGACGCTGCCGTGCAGGGCGGCGAGGCCGGCCATCTTCGGCGCACAGACCGCCGCGATCTGTTCGGCCGGCTGCCTGAGAAAGGCCGGATCGGCGCCGGTCAGGCCGGCGCAATGGAACACGCCGCTGAACGCGCCGAGCTCGGCCGCGAGCCTGTCGTGCGCGGCCCGCACCTCCGTCTCGCCATCGAGCGCGCAGGCGGCATAAGCGACGCGCACGCCGCGCGCGACCAGCGCCTGCAGGCGCGTCAGCTTGTCGAGCGTGCGCGCGGACAGGCCGCCCGCGGTGCCGGCGGCAATCCGGGCCGGCCAGTCGGCCGGCGCCGGCAGCCTCTCGCGGCCGACGATGCCGATCGCGCGCACGCCCGAGGCGGCCAGATGCTCGACCAGCGCGGCGCCGATCCCGCCGGTGCCGCCCGTCACCAGCACGACCTCGTCGGCGCGATACGGCGTGCCCGCGCCGGCGGCCCGTTCGAGTCGCTCGAGCGCGGGCTCGAAACGCTCGCCGTCGCGATAGCAGCAGGCCGGAACCGGGCCTGCCAGGAACTCCTGTTCGATCCGCTCGACCAGCGTCTCGATCGATGCCGGGGCGGCGTCGAGATCGAGCGTGCCGGAACGCACGGAGCGGTATTCGGCCGACAGCATCCGGTACAGCCCCGCCGCGCGCGCGCCGTGCAGGGTCGCGGCGCCGGGCCAGCCGGCCAGGCCCCGCGTGATCTGCAGCAGCGCGGGACGCTGCCCGCGATGCGCGGCCAGCAGGCCTTGCAGCAGCGCGAGCTTGCCGAGTTCGGGCGCGGCCGGCCCGGCCCGCTCGGGATCGAGCCCGCTCAGGTCGATCAGACCGAGCGGCGCCCCCGCGAGCCGCGCCGACACGGCTTGCCAGGCCGCGCGCCCGCTGTCGGCGCGCTCGAGATCGATCTCGAGCGCGCCGGCCTCGGCGGCACCGTCGCCATGCAGCAGCAGGCGATCGACGGCCGTGCCGGAGCGCGCGAACAAGCGGCGCGCCAGTTCGAGCGTGGCCGGCGTGGCGAGGATCAGCAGCGCCCCGCCGGCGACGGCCGCCGCCGTGTCCGGCGCGGGCCGCGCGGCCGCGCGCCAGCCCGGCACCAGCAGCGCGGTGCCGGCCTCGGCCTGCGAGCAGGCGTCGGGCGCGGCAACGCCGCCCGCCTCGGCATCGGCGCGTCCGCCCGCGATGGCGGCGGATGCGGCGATCAGCGACTGCGTCTCGACCGGTGCCCAGTAGCGCTCGCGGGCGAACGGATAGAGCGGCAGGCGCACGCGGCGCGGCGCGGGGCCGGCGCGATCGCGCTCCCAGTCGATCCCGGCGCCGGCGACCCAGGCCCGCGCCACCGCGTCGTGGTCCGCCATATCGAGCATGTCGGCCATGCCGGCCGCCTCGGCCGACGCCTTGGCGCGATACAGCACGGTGGCCTCGCCCGTCACGCGCGAGGCCAGCACGGCGCCGGCGCCGAGCGCGGCCAGCTCGGCCTCGATGCGGGCCCAGCCGTCGCGGGCCGCGCGCAGCCGCCGCAGCAGCTGCTCGGGCGAGGCGGCCGCGAAGGCCAGCCGCTCGCGCATCGCCTCGCGCCCGACCTGCAGCGTGTGGGCGATACCGGCCAGCTCCGGCGGCATCGCGCTCGCGGCCTCGAGCATGGCGATCAACTGCTCGATCTTCTCCAGCAACTGCCTGCCGGTGCGCGCCGAGAGCGGCACCAGCCAGCGCGTAGCGGTCCCGCCCGCGCTCGCCGGCGCGCCGCTCGCCGGCGGCTCGACATGCTCGCGCACGATCAGGTGCGCGTTCGAGCCGCCCGCGCCGAACGACGAAATCGCCGCGACCCGGGCGCCACCGGCCAGGGCCGGCCAGTCGGCGGCCTCGCGCTGCACCACGAACGGGGTGCGCGAGAAATCGATGTTCGGATTGAGGCTGGCGGCATGCAGCGACGGCGCCAACGTGCGGTGCCGCATCTGCAGCACGATCTTCGACAGGCCCGCGATACCGGCCGCGCTTTCCGCGTGCCCGATGTTCGACTTGACCGAGCCGATCGGGCAGCGCGCCTCGCTGCCGCGGCCCGCGAAGGCGCGCGTGAGACCGGCGATCTCGATCGGATCGCCGAGCGCGGTGCCGGTGCCGTGCGCCTCGACATAACCGATCGCCTCGGGCGCGACCGCCGCGCGGCGCAGCGCATCGCCGATCAGCGCGGCCTGGGCATTCGGATTGGGCACTGAATAGCCGTTGGTCTTGCCGCCGTGGTTCAGCGCGGAACCGGCGATCACGGCGTGGATCGCGTCGCCGTCGGCCAGCGCGTCGGCCAGCGGCCGGATCAGCACCGCGCCGACGCCCTCGCCCGGCACGTAGCCGCTGCCGCCCTCGCCAAAGCTGCGGCAGCGGCCGTCCTCGGCGAGGAAGCGGCCCTGGCCGAGCACCAGGTACTTGTTCGGATGCACGCTGACATTCACGCCGCCCGCGATCGCGAACGCGCACTCGCCGGCCGCGATGCTCTGGCAGGCCAGGTGGATCGCGCTCAGCGAGGACGAGCACATGGTGTCGAGCGTCAGGCTCGGCCCCTGGAAATCGCAGAAGTACGACACCCGATTCGCGATCGAGGCGACGTTGCCGGGAATCGCCAGCGGCCGGCCGAGCGCGGTCTGCTCGGCGCCGTAGAGCTGGTACTCGTTGTACATCGCGCCGACGAACACGCCCACCGCCGCCCCCTCGAAGGCCCCGGCATCGATGCCGCGCCGCGTCATGGCGCGACGCGAGGCGGCCGCGATCGAGGCGCGCGTGTAGCCGGCATCCTCGAGCGCGTGCCAGGCCGTCTGCAGGAACAGCCGCTCCTGCGGATCGAGCACCTCGGCCTCGCGCGGCGAGATCTGGAAGAACACGGTGTCGAACTGGTCGACGCCGTCGATGAAGCCACCCCAGCGGCCATTGGTCTTGCCCGCCTGGAAGGCGCCGGGCGCGAAATAAGGATCGTGGTTCCAGCGCTCGCGCGGAATCTCGGTGATGCTGTCGCGGCCCGCGCGCAGGTTGGCCCAGAACGTGTCGAGCTCGGGCGCCTGCGGATAACGACCGGCCAGTCCGACGATCGCGTAGGCGCCGGCCGCAGCGGCCGAGTCCGCCCGCCCGATGGCGGCGGGCTCGGCCGGCGCTGCCGGCCCGGCCGCGGGCTCGATATCGCCCTTGAGATCGCCCAGCAACGCGGTGAGACGCGGCCCGTGCTGCGCGACGAAATAGGCGCACAGCGCGCCGAGCGTGCGGTATTCGAAGAACAAGGTCTTCGACAAGGGCCCGAATACGGCCTCGAGCTTGCTGGTGAGCCGCACCACCATTACCGAATCGATACCGTAGCGCTCGAGCGCCTCGTGGCCATGGATGCGATACGGCGGCAGACCGAACACGTCGGCCAGCAATTGCTTGAAGTAATCGATCGTCGCGCCGAGCAGATCGGCCGGCGCGGCCGCGGCGCGCGACGTGTCCGCCAGGCTGGCGGCGGCGGGCAGCGCCGCCGGCGAGCCCTTCGGCGCGTGCGTGGCGGCGCCGCCAGCCGCAGCGGCCAGCCCGAAGCGCGCCAGCGCCAGCGACGGATCTCCCTCGGCGACCAGCATCTGCGTGACGCCCTCGCGCAAGCCCAGATGCAAGGCGGCCAGCGCCGTGTCGGTCGCGAGCGGCCGCACGCCGAGTTCGCTCGCCAGCCGCGCCTCGGTCTGCGGATCGGGGCGCATGCCGCCGTCGGCCCACAGCGACCAGTCGACCGCCAGCGTCTGGCCGCGCCGCGCGCCGCGCGCCACCAGCGCGTTGCGCGCATGCGCGAAACCGTCGAGGTAGGCATTGGCGGCGGCGTAGTCGGCCTGGCCGACATTGCCCGTCACGCCGCTGGCCGAGGCGCACAGCACGAACAGGTCGAGCGCGAGATCGCGCGTGGCCAGGTCGAGCGCCGCCACGCCGCGCACCTTCGGCGCGAACACGCGCTGCAGTTCGTCGGGCGCCTTGTTGATCACGAAGTTGTCCTCGGCCAGCCCGGCGCTGTGAATCACCCCGTCGAGCCGGCCGTGCGCGGCGAGAATCGCCTCGACCAGCGCGCGTGCCTGCTCGGGATGCGATACGTCCGCCTGCCGGTATTCGACGCGCGCGCCCGGCGCCGCGAGCGCGGCATCCGCCGCCGAGCGGCCGCTCAGCACCACACGTGCGGCCGGCGCGGCCGCCAGGATGTCCCGCGCGAGCAGGCGGCCGATGCTGCCTGCACCGCCCGTCACCAGGTAGACGCCGCCGTCGCGCCAGGCCGGCCGCGCCGGTGCGGCATCGAGGCGGCGCCAGTCGGCCAGGCGCCGGCGCCGGCCATCCAGCCAGACGGCGCGACGCGACGGATCGTCGGCCGCGCGGGAGATCTCGTGCAGCGCGGCGGCGTCGAGCGAGGGCGCGGCCAGCATCCAGGCCGAGAAGCGCGGATTCTCCAACGCCGCGGTCTTCAGCATGGCATCGAGCGCCAGCACGCCGGGGCCGTCCGGCCAGCCGAGCGCAACCACCTGCAACAGCACGCCCGCTTGCCCGGCACCTTCGGCCAGCAGCGCGCGCACGCGCTCGAACAAGGCCGTCGCGGCCCGGCCGAAGGCGTCCGCCTGCGCGAGCGCGTCGTGGCCGGTCAGTTCGATGGCCAGCACCCGCGCCATCACGCCCAGCACGGCGCGAGCCGCCTCGGCCAAGACTTCCACCTCGCCGTTCGCGGCCAGCACCAGCAGCTCGCGGCGCGGCGTCGTGCCGTCGCGGCGGGCGGCCGTGGCCGACGTCCCGGCCGCCTCGGCGAGCGTGTCGCGCCAGTCGCAGGCCAGCAGGATCGGCTCGCCGCGCTTGGCGTGCGAACCGGTGCCGGCCGGATCGGGCGACCCGATCTCGCGCGCCGACAGCCCCGTCAATCGCACGCGCAAGCCGCCGTCCTGGTCGTACAGCTGCGCATCGAGCTTGCGCATGGCGCCCTCGCCCGACACGCTCAGGCGCGCCCACATGCATGCGGTGGTCGGACCGAACACCTCGACGCGATCGAGCGCGAACGGCACGCGTGAGGGCAGCACGTCGCCCGGCGCACGCAGGAACCAGCCCGCCACGGCCTGCAGCGCGCCGTCGACGAGCGCCGGGTGCAGCACATGGGCAGGCGTGCCGTCGAGCGCCGCCGCGTCGCCGCGTTCGAGCGTGTCCTCGGACAGCACGGCCGGCAGGCACAGCAACGCCAGGCATTCGTCATCGCCGGCCCACACGGTGTCGAGCGCGCGGCAGCCTTCGCCATAAGCGAGACCCGCCGCCGCGAAGGCGGCGTAGCAGGCCGCCGCGTCGAGCCGGCGCGCACAGCGCGCGCGCACCGCCTCGAGCTCGAGCGGCGCGGCAGCCGGCAGCGGCGCGGCCAGCGTCACGACACCCTGACAATGCACGGTGTCGGCCGCCGCCGCGTCGCCGGCCGGCCTGCTCGCGATGGTGAAGGCGAAGGCTCCGGCCGAGGCCGGCTCGAGCATCTCGAGCCGGGTCTCCAGCACCCGCGCCACTTGCGCATCGGCCGCGAACGGCGTGGTCCAGCCGATCTTGCCGAGCGAGGCGCCGCGCAGGGAGGCGCGACGCGACGGCGGCAGGGCCCGCAAGGCCGCGGCCAGCGCCATCTCCAGATAGGCGACCCCGGGCAGGATCGGCCGGCCCTGGATCACATGGTCGGCCAGCACGCGCTCGCGGCCCGTGAAGGTCGAGACGAACACCGGCGAGGCCGTATCGGCGCGCCGCGCATGCAGCAGCGGATGAAGCGGCGCGGCCGGCGCGGGATCGACGCGGCTCGGCATGGCCCCGGCCTGCGGGGCCGCCGCCGGCTCGGCCGCGGCCTTGACCCAGTAGTGCTGCCGGTCGAACGGGTAGGTCGGCAGCGCGAGCCGGTCGGGCAAGCTGCCGCGATAACGCAGCCGCCAGGCGATCGGGTAACCCTGCCGGTAGAAATCGGCGAGCGCGCGCAGCACGGCCGGCTGGCCCGGCGGCGGCGGATCGCCGGCCAGGTCGTCGCCGAGCTGACGCACCAGGCGCTCGACCGCTTCCTCGATGGCCGGCTGGGCCGGTTCGCGGCCGTCATGGCGGCCGATGAAGGCGTGCTCGCCGAACACCTCGGCGCTCAGCGCATCGCTGCTGCGCGAACGCTCGCTGGCCGGCTCGAGCCGCTCGGCCAGCAGCCGCGCGAGCAGCGCGGCCGCCTCGGTGCGATCGGTCGCGACGATCGCGCAGCGGTATTCGAAGTGATGACGCCCCTCGAACAAGGTGTAGGCCAGCGCCGCCAACTCGGGCGCGTCGGCGCGCCCCAGCACCTCGAGCAGCTGGCGCGCGCGGGCCGCCAGCGAGGCCAGCGAACGCGCCGACAGCACCAGCAGGCTGGCGTGCCCCGCCGCGAAGCGCTGCGGTGCGCGCTGCTCGGCGGCCGTCAGATCGCGGATCACCGCATGCGCGTTGGTGCCGCTCATGCCGAACGCGCTGACGCCGCCATGGCGCGCACGATCGGCACGCGCCGGCCAGGCGCGTGCCTCGCGGTTCACGAACAGCGCGCTGTCGCGCCAATCGATATAGGCGTTCGGCGTCGAGAAATGCAGGCTCGGCGGGATCGTGCCGTGGCGCAGCGCCGATACCAGGCTCAGCGCGCTGAGCAGGCCCGAGACCGCGAGCGTGTGGCCGAAATTGGTCTTGGTCGAGCTCAGCGCGCAATGCGGGCCGTCGTCCGACTTGCCGAACACCTCGGCCAGCGCATTGACCTCGACCGCGTCGCCGAGCGAGGTGGCCGTGCCATGCGTGACCACGTAGTCGATCTGGCGCGGAGCCAGCCCGCTGGCCGCGTAGGTGTCGCGCAGCAGGCGCACCTGCGCGGCGCCGCTGGGGGCGGTGATGCCGTTGGTCTTGCCGTCGTAGTTGATGCCGCTGCCGGCCACCACCGCGAGGATCGGATCACCGTCCTCGAGCGCGGCCGCCAGTCGCTTGACCACCAGCGCCGCCACCGCCTCGCCGGGCACCATGCCGTTCGCGCCTTCGTCGAAGGTGAGGCAGCGGCCTTCCGGTGAGAGCATGCCGGCCTCGCCGAGCCGCGTGTAGGACTCGGTGGTCAGCATCAGATGCACGCTGCCGACCAGCGCGAGATCGCATTCGCCCAGCCGCAGGCTCTGGCAAGCCTGGTGCAGGGCCACCAGCCCCGACGAGCAGGCGGTGTTCAGGGTCATCACCGGCCCGTGGAAATCGAGCAGGTAGGCCAGATGCGAGGCCGTGATCGCCGCGTGGTGCGCGGTGATCGCGCCGCCGCCGCCGAGCCGGAAGTACTCTCCCTCCTCCAGCCCCACGAATACGCCGGCGCGCCGCGCGGCGAGCTGCTGCGGGCCGATCGCGGCATCCTCCAGCGCGCGCCAGGCCTCCTCCAGCAACAGACGCTGACGCGGGTCCATTTCCTCGGCCGCGCGCGGCGAGATGTCGAAGAACAGCGGGTCGAACTCGCCGGCGCCGCGCAGCGAACCGCAGCGATAGCCGGCCGGAGCCCCGGTGTCGCTGACGGCTTCCCTGCCCTCGCGCAGCCATTGCCACATCTCGTCGATCGAATCGGCCTGCGGGAACCGGCCGCTCGCGCCGATGATCGCGATCGGCTCGAGCGCTCGAGGCCCGCTCGCGACGGTATCGTCGCGCGCGGCGGCGGCCGCGTCCGGGCGTGTCGAAGTCGTCGGCACGGCGGCTGAGGCAGCGGGATCGGCGGCGGCCGGCGCGACGGCTTCGTGCGTGTCGGCGCCGGCCGCCTGGCGCGCCAGCAGCGCGTCGCCATGCGCGGCGGCCAGATGCGAGGCGATCCGGCCCAGCGTCGGATGACTGAAGAACATGGCCGGCGTGACAGGCAGGCCGAAATGCGCCTGCATCGCCTTGGCGAGCCGCGCCAGCCCGATCGAGTCAAAACCGTAGGCGTTGAGCTCGGCGTTCGCGCCCAGTTCGTCGACCGGAATCTGCGACAGCGCGCTGGCCAGGGTCTTCAATTCGGCGAGCACGGCGCGCGCCAAGGCGCGTGGGTCGGGAGCGGAGACGGAATCCATCGGATCGGAAACGTAAGGGGGTGAATCGATGCGCACGCTGGCCGTGTCAGGACCGCCGTGCAGCGCCTGCGCGGCGCGAGGGCCGGCCGGCGACGCCGAATCGGCCGCCGCCGGCGCGAGCGCGAGCAGCCGTTCGATGCGCGCCGCGTCGCCCGCCAAGAAGGCGAGCTGCTCAATGTCGGCGCCCAGCGCCGCCTCGAACAGCGCCAGGCCGGCATCTGCCTCGAGCAACGCCATGCCTCGGGAGGCCAGATAGCGCGCCAGGGCCTCGGCGGAAGCGGAACCGGCCGAGGCGCGCACCGGCCCCATGCCGCCGTCGCGCCACAACGGCCAGCCCAGGCAGAGGCTGCGCCCGCGTCGCTCGCGGCGCGCCGCGCGCTGGTTGCGATGCGCGGCATGCGCCATCAGGAAGCGGTTCGCGACGCTGTAGCTGGCGGCACCGAGATCGCCGATCAGCGCCGCGATCGAGCCGAAATGACAGAGGTAGACGAGCGGATCGTCGGCGCACAGCACGTCGAGGATGTCGGCGCCGGCCTGCTTGGCCGCGATCACCCGACGGAACTCGGCGGCATCGGCCTCGAGCAGGGAGGCGCCCTCCTCCACGCCGGCCGCGTGGATCACCGCCTCGAGCGGGCCGAAGGTATCGCGCGCGGCCTGCAGGGCCGTCGCCATGGCCGAGTGATCGGTCACGTCGGCGGGGAAATAGCGCAGTTGCGCGCCATGCGCGCGCAGCTCGTCGAGCCGCGCCTCGAGCGCGGCGTCGGCCGGCGAGCGGCCCGTCAGGGCGATCCGCACGGCCGCGCCGTGGGTGCGCGCGAGATGGGCGGCGAACAGCAGGCCGAGATGGCCCGCGCCGCCCGTGATGAACCACACTCGCGCACGCGCCGAGGGCGGCGCCGCCCGCGGATCGAGTGCCGGCAGCGCCACGCGCTCGCGCACCAGCACGCGGCGTTCGCCGCCCTCGTAGCTGGCACTGCCCGCGCTCGGCGCGAGCCATTCGGTCAGCACCGGCTCGAGCATCTGCCGCATCGAGCGTGCATCGTCGTGCTCGGCGGCCTCGACGATCAGCGCCGACAGCTCGGTATCGGGCAGCACGGCGCGCGAGGAACGCTCGAAGCCGATCCAGGCCTCGGCCGCCGTGCGCTCGGCGGCGCTGCGGCAGGCCAGCGCCGCCATCGCGCGCGCCGGATGACGACCGTCGGCGCACAGCGCGCGCAGCATCCCGGCGAATTGCTCGGGCGCCTTCGACAATGCCGGCGCCTCCAGCGGCCACAGATAAAGCAGGCCGTCGATCGCGCCATGCGTCGCGGCGAGCGTGCGTGCCAGTGCCGCGAGCTGCGCGGCGGCGTCGGCAGCCACGCGATGGCCCTGCGCGCCGACCGGCGCAAAGCCCTCTCGCGCGACGAAGACCAGTCGCGCGCCGGGCATGCGTTCGGCCGCCAGCGCCGTCAGCTGCGCCTGCCAGTCGGGGTGCGACAGGCAACACAGCACGGTGCGCGGCGTCGAGGCGGCACCTGCCAGCGGCGCCGGCGCCGCGGCGGGCCGCCACGATTCGGTCACCGCCACAATCGCGGGCGCGGTCGAAGCGGATGATTCGTGCGCATCGGGCGACCCAGCTTGCGCCGCCAGCGACGCGTCAGCCGCGCGCGAGCCCGCCGCGGCCACGGAAGGCCGGATCGCCGCCCGGGGCGAGCCTGCCGCGTCTTGGAGCGCCGGCCCCGGGCCGCCCGAAGGCGGCGCATCGAAGGCCCAGTGCCGCACCCGCGCGAACGGATAGCCGGGCAAGGGCACACGCCGTGCGAACGCCGGCTGCCGCAGCCCGCGCCAATCGATCGCGAGATCGGCGCGGCCGGTCCAGCCCTCGGCCAGCGTGGGCAGATCGCCGCCCGCCAGCGCGGCATCGATTCGCGCCGCATGCTCCGCGTCGCCCGCCGCCGCTGCCGGCCCTGCCTGATCGTCCGCCAGCGCATCGCGGCTGAACCAGACGCGCCCCGCCGAGGCGGGCCGCCCGGCCAGCGCATCGCGCAGGCAGTTCGCCAGCGCCGCGACGCTGTCCGTCACGATCGCCACGCGATCGGCCAGCGCATCGCGGCCGAGCCGCAAGGTATGGGCGATGTCGGCCAGCGCGAGTGCCGGATTGGCATCGAGATGCGAAGCCAGGCGTCGCATCGTCTCGTGCAGCCGCTCGCGGTTGCGGGCCGACAGCACGATCAGTTCGTCGCCGCGCGGCGCGGTGGCGGGCCGCTCGTCGAGATACTCCTCCAGCACCGCGTGCGCGTTCACGCCCGAGAAGCTCAGGCTGCTGATCCCGGCACGACGCGGCACCGGGCGCCCCTGCCGATCCCGCAGCGCCTCCCAGGGCTGCAGGCGATCGACCACGAAGAACGGGCTGCCGTCGAGCCGTAGATACGGATTGACCTGGTCGAAATGAAGGTTGGGCGGCAGCATCCGATGGCGCATCGCCAGCAGGATCTTGAACAGGCCCGCCATGCCCGCGGCCGCCTCCAGGTGGCCGAGATTGGTCTTCACCGAGCCGATCCCGCAGCGATGCGCATGGGCCTCGTCGGGATGGCGCCTGGCGAGTTCGGCGAAGGCGCTCTTGATGCCGTTGACCTCGATCGGATCGCCGAGCGGCGTGCCGGTGCCGTGCGTCTCCAGGTAGGTGACGGTCGAGGGATCGATGCAGGCCTCGCTATAGGCCTGGACCAGCAGCTCGGCCTGCGCGACCGGATTCGGCGCGGTCAGCGACGAGGTGCGGCCGCTGTGATTCTCGGCGGTGGCTCGGATCACGGCATGGATCGTGTCGCCGTCCGCCAGCGCGCGCGACAGGCGCTTGAGCACCACCGCGCCGGCCCCCTCGCCGCGCACATAACCGTTCGCGGCGCGGCTGAAGGTCTTGCAGCGGCCGTCCTCGCTGAGCATGCCCGCGTCGCTGAACGACAGCGTCAGGAACGGGCTCGCGATCACGTTCACGCCGCCGGCGATCGCCATCTCGCAGCCGTGATGGCGGATCGCCGCGACCGCGCGGTGCAGCGCGACCAGCGAACTCGAGCAGGCGGTGTCGATCGGCTGGCTCGGCCCGCGCAGGTCGAGCAGGTAGGAGATGCGGTTGACCAGTACCGAATGCGCGAGCCCCGTCGACGAGTAGGCGCCGACCTTCTGCCCCGACTCGACCAGCAGGTTCAGGTAGTCGGGCGCGCCCACGCCCAGGTAGACCGCCGTGCGCGAACCGGCCAGCTCGGCATGGGCGTAACCCGCGTGCGCGATCGCATGGCAGACCACCTCGAGCGCGATCCGCTGGGCCGGGTCCATCAGCTTCGCCTCGTGCGGCGAGATGTTGAAGTAGAGGCTGTCGAACTTGTCGATCTCCGCCATGAAGCCGCCCCACTTCGCCCGCGTCCTGCCTTCGGCGGGCTCGCCATAGAGGTCCTGCCAGCGCCAGCGGTCGGCCGGGACCTCGCTGATCAGGTCGTGGCCCGCCTCGAGATGGGCCCAGAACTGCTCGAGGTCGACCGAGCCGGGCAGCACGCCGGCCATGCCGACGATCGCGATCGGATCGGTGTCGGCCGGCGGTGCGTGGCCCGCCGCGGGTACCGGTGCCGACGTCGATGCGGCCTGCTCGCTGGCACTGCCCGCCGCGCGCGAGGCATCGGCCATCGACACGGTGCCGGCCTGCGCGGCCAACGCCGCGCTCACGGCGGCACCGTGCGTGTCGGCCAGCCAGCCGGCCAGCGCGTCGAGCGTCCGATGCTCGAAGAACAGCGTCGGCGTGACGTCGAGATCGAAGCGCGTATTGAGGGCGTTGGCCAGCTCGACATAGGTGATCGAGTCGAAGCCGTAGTCGGCCAGCGGCACGGCGGCGGCGAATCTCGCAGCGTCGCGCGCCAGCACGCCGGCAGCCAGTTCGCGCAGGACCGTCTCGAGCGCCGCGCGCGGCCGCCGCGCCGCTTCGGGCGGCATCGCGCGCACGTCGTCGAGGCCGTGAGCCTCGCGCAGATGCGCCGCGATCGCCGCGATGCTGCGGTGCTCGAAGAACAGCGCCGGCGTCACGTCGAGTTCGTATGCCTGGTTGATGCGATTGGCCAGCTCGACGAAGGTGATCGAGTCGAAACCGTAATCGGCCAGCGGCACCTCGGCGCGCACCGTGCCGGGCGCGCGGCGCACGATCGACTCGGCCAGCGCGGCGAGCGCGGCATCGGCCGGCGCCGCGCTCGGGGCCGGCAGCGGCGCCGACGCACGAGCGGCGGGCGCCACCCCGGCAGCCGCATGCACGGGCACCGGGGGCACGGCGTAGATCGTCTTCGCGATCTTCGCCGCATCGCCGGCCGCCACGCAGAAGCTCGCGGGATCCTCGGCCGACAGGCCGAACAGCACCGCCATACCCTGCTCCAGCGTCAGCGGCTCGACGCCCATCGCCTTGCGCATCAGCGTCTCGCCAGCCTCGCCGATGCGCATGCCGCCGTCGCGCCAATACGGCCAGTCGATCGCAATGGTGCGGCCGCGCCGCTGTCCGCTCGCGACCAGCGTGTCGCGCCAGGCGGCGAACTGATCGAGCCAGGCGTTCGCGTAGGCATAGGCGCCCTGGCCCACCGTGCCGGCCAGCGAGGAGATCGAGGCGAACAACACCATCAGATCGAGCGGATCCTCGCGCGTGGCTGCATCGAGCCAGCCCGCGCCGCGCACCTTCGGATCGATCACCGCGCCGAGCGCGGCCGGGTCCTGCTTCGCGATCAGGCTGTCACGGATCGCGCCGGCGGCATGCAGCACGCCGTGGATCGGCCCGAAGCTCGCGCGCGTGAACGCGCAGAGCCGCTCCACGTCGGCCTGCTCGGCCAGATCGGCCTGCACGTAGCGAAATGCGCCCGGCAGGGCGGCCAAGCCGGCGGCCTCGATCGCGGCCGCCACCGCCTCGGGTGCGGAGCGTCCGCAGGCGACGATCCGCGCACGGTAGCGGCGCTGCAGCTCGGCCGCGATGCGCAGGCCGAGCGCCCCGGCGCCGCCCGTGATCAGGTAGACGCCCTCGTCGCGGAACAGGCCGCGCGACGCGGTGCCGGTTGGCGGCGCGAGCGCTTCGAGGATCTCGAGTTCGCGCCGGCCGTCGCGCAGACGGGCCAGCACTTCTCCCGCTGCCGGCCGATGCGCCAGCTCGCGCGCGATCGCAGCCGACGCGAGCTCGGGCGGCTGCGCCGGCGTGACCAGCACGCTCGCGATCCAGCCGGGCTGTTCGCGCCGCAGCACGCGCGCGAAACCGGCCAGCGCGCGCTGCGCGGCGCCCGCCATCGGGGCCGCCGGATAGGCCAGGAACAGCAGCCGGCCGCGCTCGATGCCGCGTTCACGCAGCGCGGCCAGCAGGGCATAGAGCGAAGCCGGCACGGCCGCGCCGTCGGTGGGCCAGGCATCGGCCGCCAGCACCAGACGTGCCGGCAGCCCGACGGCCAGCCGGGCCGCGAGCGCGCGCCAGTCCGGTTCGCCCCGCGTGCCGGACTCGTCGAGCACGCCGATCAGCTGCGGGGCCGCGCCCTCGAGTCCGGCGGCCAGCAACTGCGCCGTCTGGCGACGCGCGGCCACCACTAGCGTCTGCGTGCCGGCGACGGCCTCGCTGGCCTCATCGCCGGCCGCCGCGAGCGCCGCCACGCGCCAGGCCGGCGCGAAACGATGCGGCGCGGCCGGCTTGCGGCGGCTATAGGGCCGGTAGGACAGGTCGCGCAGCTCGGCCAGTACGCGGCCGTCGTCGGCCACGATGTCGATGTCGAAGCGTCGCTCGGCGAACTCGCTCGAGGCGTGATTGCCGGCCACCCGCGCGTGGGCATAGCAACTGGCGCCCAGCGGCGCATGCACGGTGATCTCGCCGAGCGCGTACGGGATGTACAGACGGCCGTCGGCCGAGGGGTCGCCCAGCAGCCCAAGCAGGCTCTGCAGGGCGCCGTCCATCAGCGAGGGATGCAGCGTGTAGGCCGGCAGGCAGGCGCGCAGCGCCTCGGGCAGCACCAGCCGCGCCAGCGATTCGGCCGGGTTCCAGCGCAGGGTCTCGAGCGTGCGCAGGCCCGGCCCGTAGATCAGCTCGTTGCGATCGAAGATCCGATAGCACTCGGCCGCCTCCCAGACCCGCGAGCAGCGCGCCTTCACGGCCTCCAGATCGAGACGCGGCGCCTGCGCGGGCGCCGGCACGAAGCGGATGCAGCCCTGCGAATAGGATTCGGCGGCGGCCTCGTCGCGGCCGGCCACGCGGTAGACGAGCCCGCGCGCGGTGGCCTCGAGCTCGATCTGCATCGGCTTGGGCCGGTCGGTCACGATCAGCGGCCTGAGCCAGGCCACGCCGTGCACCTGCACCAGCGTGCCCGGCGCGCCGGCCTGCGCGTCGCCGCGTGCCGCGCGCGAGATGGCCTCGGCCGCGATCGCCATCTCCAGGTGCGAAACCCCAAGCAGCGTTGGCGCGCCCGACACGATGTGATCCTTCAGGTACACCTCGTCGCCCGTGAAGCGGTGGCCGAAGCGCGGCTTGCCGGGCATGGAGAGATCGAGCGAGAGCAGCGGATGCAGCCCGGTCGGCGGCGAGCCCTCGGGCGCGGCCCGCGGCACGAGGCCCGCGGCGCGCGAAGCCGGCGCGGCAGCGGCGCGGCCAGGCCCTTGCGGCCAGTAGAGTTCGCTGGCGAACGCGTAACCGGGCAGCGGCACGCGGCGCGGCGCGAGACCGTCGTAGAGGCCGCGCCAGTCGATCGGCGCGCCGCGCACCCAGGCCTCGGCCAGCGACGCGGCGGGCGCGTCGCGCGCTACCCGCGGCACCGCGATGCCGCCCCGCGCCGTGCCCGGGGCGGCCGCCATCCCGCTCAGCACCGTTGCATCGGCCCGCTCGTCGAGGAAAGCGCGCAGCCCGGCCTCGAGGCCGGCATAGTCGCGGCAGACGATCGCCAGCCGCGCGGCCATCGCGCTGCGTCCGAGCTGCAGGGTGTGGACCACGTCGAGCAGCGCGGGCTGCGCGGCGGCGCACTCGGGGCTGCCGCGCCAGTCGAGCAGGCGCCGGGCCTGCGCGCGCAGCCGCTCGGGGGTGCGCGCCGACAACACCGCGAGCTGCTCGGCCGGCCCCGCCCCGGCCGCCGAGCGAGGCGCGGGCTGCGGGTATTCCTCGAGCAGCAGGTGCGCGTTGGTGCCGCTGAAGCCGAGCGAGGTCACGCCCGCGCGGCGCGGGAACGCCGGATTCGCCGGCCAGCTCTCGAGCGCCGTCACCAGCCGGAACGGGCTGTTGGCGAAATCGATCAGCTGGTTCGGCTCCTCCAGGTGCAGCGAGGGCGGCAACTGCCGGTAGCGCAGGCATTGCACCGCCTTGATCAGCGACGTGATGCCGGCCGCGATCTGCGCATGGCCGATATTGGTCTTGACCGAGCCGATCGCGCAGGACTGCTTGGGGGTGCCGGCCCGGCCGAACACCGTGCCCAGCGCATCCAGCTCGATCGGATCGCCCAGGCGCGTGCCGGTGCCGTGCGCCTCGATGTAGCCGATGGTCTGCGCGTCGATCCCGGCGCGAGCCTGCACCTGCTCGATCAGCGCGGCCTGCGCGTAGGCGCTCGGCACCGTGATGCCGGGCGTCTTGCCGTCCTGATTGAGCCCGGAGCCGCGAATCACGGCATGGATGGTGTCGCCGTCGCGTTCGGCGTCGGCCAGGCGCTTGAGCACCACCGCGCCGACCGTCTCGGACAGCACGATGCCGTTGGCGGCATTGTCGAAAGTCTTGCAGACGCCGTCGGGCGAGAGCATGCCCAGCCGCGAGGCCTGCACGAACAGCTCGGGCGTGCTGAACAGCATCACGCCACCCGCCAGCGCGACGTCGCTGCTGCCGCTGGCGAGGCTCTCGCAGGCCAAGTGGACGGCCACCAGCGCGGAGGAGCAGGCGGTGTCCACCGCCACCGCGGGGCCCTTCAGGTTCAGGAAGTAGGACAGCCGCGCGGCCAGGATCGAACCGGTGTTGCCGGTCAGGCTGTAGGCGTCGATCGGCACCTCGGCCTCGCGCAGATGCGTCTGGTAATCGCCCGTCACGCAGCCGACGAAAGCGCCGCAGCGACGCTCGCCCCAGCTGTCGGGCGCATAACCGGCGTGCTCGATGGCGCGCCACGCCTCTTGCAGGAACAGGCGCTGCTGTGGGTCCATCAGCAGCGCCTCGCGCGGGCTGATGTTGAAGAAGTCGGCGTCGAAGCCGGCGATATCGTCGACCAAGCCCGCCCACTTGCTGTAGCTGCGATTGGTCGCGCCGCGGTCAGGGTCGTAGAACCCAGCGAGATCCCAGCGGCTCGGCGGGATCGGCGTGACGCTGTCGCGGCCCGCGGCGAGGTTGTTCCAGAACGTCTCGATATCGTCGGCGCCGGGGAAGCGGCCGGCCATGCCGATGATCGCCACGTCGCAGGGCGCGTGGGTGGCGCCCGGGTCGACCGCCGGCGCGGCGGTGGTCTCGGGCGCGTCGGCGGCGGCCTGCCGCCCGGCCGACAGCGCCATCAGTTCGGCCGCCTGCGGCGGGCTCAGCTTGCCGTCCTGCACGAGGCGCAGGATGTCAACGGTGGTAATGGACATGGTCACTGAATCTCATCGATGAGGCGGGTGGCATGGTCGACGCTGAGGCCGCCATGGCTGACCCGTTCGAGTATGTCGAGCAGCGCGGCGCCTGGCCGGGGCGCGGCGGGCGCCGCGGTTGCGGCTGCGATGGGTGCCTCGACGGCGGCCGGCCGGGCCGGCGCCGCCGCGCCCTGGCGCTCGCGGGCCAGGGCCAGCACCCGGGCGCTGAACGCGCCGAGCGTGGGATGCTCGAACAGCAGGCTGACCGGCACCACCAGCCCGCAGGCGCGGCGCAGCACGGCCATCAACCGCGAGGCGACGAACGAGGTGCCGCCCGCGTCGAAGAAGTGCGTGGCATCGCCGAGCTCGGCGCGCTGCAGCACGTCGCGCCAGGCCGCGGTGATGGCGGCGACATCGATCGTCGCGACCGGTGTCGGTGCGGATGCGGGCTCGGGCGTGGATGCGGACGACACCGCGGCCGCCGGCGCCGGCGCGGCGGGATCGGCACCCGGCTGGGCCAGCGTATCGGGCCGCGGCAGCGCCTTGCGGTCGATCTTGTTGTTCGGCGTCAGCGGAAACGCGTCGAGCGCGACGAACAGCGAAGGCACCATGTAGGCCGGAAGCGCCTCGCCCACGCGCTCGCGCAGCGCGGCGCGGATCGCGTCGGTCAGCACCGCGCGGCCGGCCATCAGCAGGTAGGCGGTCAGCACGCTGTCCGCACCGTCCTCCGATTCGCGCTGCCAGACGGTCACGACGCAATCGGCCACGTGCGGATCGGAACGCAGCCGATGCTCGATCTCGCCGGCCTCGACGCGAAAGCCGCGGATCTTGAGCTGATGATCGGCGCGACCGTGGAATTCGAGCCGGCCGTCGGTGCCGAGCCGCGCCAGGTCGCCGGTGCGATAGAGCCGTCCCCAGCGCGTCTCGACGAACTTCTCGGCATTCAGCTCCGGCCTGTTCAGGTAGCCGGCCGCCACGCCGTCGCCGCCGATGCAGAGCTCGCCGATGGCGCCGGGCGCCACCGCCTCGAGCGCCTCGTCGAGCACGTGGACGCTGGTATTGCGGATCGGCTCGCCGATCGGCTCGAGCGCGTGGTCGCCGTGCGCGCTCACCGCTGCCAGGCACGACCAGATGGTGGTCTCGGTCGGGCCGTAGAGGTTCCACACGCGGGCACCGCCCTGCAGCAGCCGGCGCGCCAGCACGCGCGGCAGCGCTTCGCCGCCACACAGGATGCTCAGCGCCGGGCCACCTCGCCAGCCGGCCTCGACCAGCATCTGCCAGGTGGTCGGCGTGGCCTGCATGACCGTGATGCGATGCTCGGCCAGCAGCGTCTGCAGCGCATGGGCGTCCATTGCCTCGTGACGCGAGGCGAGCACCAGCGAGGCGCCCGTGATCAGTGGCAGGTAGAGCTCGAGGCCGGCGATGTCGAACGAGATGGTAGTGACTGCCAGCAAGCGGTCCTGGGCGTGCATGCCTGGCTTGTCGCGCATCGACAGCAGGAAGTTGCTCAGGGCCGCGTGCGGGATCTGCACACCCTTGGGCCGGCCCGTCGAGCCCGAGGTGTAGATCACGTAGGCGACAGCGTCGAGGCTGGTCGAGAGATCCGGATCGGTCGGCGCACGGCGCTCGATCTCGCCGGCCTGCGCGTCGAGGTCGACGAGCCGCGCGCCGCGCGCCGCAAGCCTGGCCGGCAGCGTGGCGGCGCGGTCGGTCAGCAGCAACGCGGGCTCGGCGTCGTCGAGCATCAGCAGCAGGCGCTCGACGGGGAATGCCGGGTCCATCGGTACATAGGCGCCGCCGGCCTTGAGGATCGCCAGCAGCGTGGCCAACATGTCGGCCGAGCGGCCCATGTAGAGCGCGACGCGCGCGCCGGGCCGCAGGCCGCTGGCCAGCAGCTGATGCGCGATGCGGTTGGCGCGGGCGTTCAGCTCGCGATAGGTCCAGCGCAGCGCGCCGACGCTCAGCGCGAGGGCCTCGGGCGTGCGCGCGGCCTGGCGCTCGAACAGCTCGCTGACGGTCGAGGCGGCCGCCGAACGACGCGGGCCCTGCAGGTACGCGGCGGGCGCGGCGGATGCGCTGGATGCAGCGGCGGCGAGCGCCGCGTCCGGCGCGAGCGGCAGCGCCGCGACGCGCGTGGCTGGCCGCGTCACCGCCGCGGCCAGCAGGGCCGCGAAGGCATCGCGCTGGCGCGCCATGCTCGCCGGCTCGAACAGGTCGGCGTTGAACTTCAGGGAGCCCACGAAGCAGCCGTCGATCTCGGTCATTTCGAGGCAGATATCGGTCTGCCCCTCCTGCTGCGGGAACGGCACCGACTCGATGTGCAGGCCCGCGTGCTCGATCTCGAGGCCGGCCTCGGGCGACAGCACGCGAATCAGCTCGCCGGTGCGGTGCACCTTCTGGTAGACGAACTCGGCCTGGAACAGCGGAGCGCGGCCGTCCTCGCGGCTGGGCTTCAGCACTTCGACGAGCCGCGCGAAGGGCATGCGCTGGTGCGCCAGCGCTTCCACCACCACGCGCTGCTGCCGCTCGACGAATGCGCCGAAGGCGAGATCGCCGTCCAGCTCGGCGCACAGCACCACCGAATTGATGAAGGCGCCGACCAGATCGGCATCGCGCCGATCGCCGCGGCCCGACACGGGCGCGCCGACCCACACGCGCGACTGGCCAGAGAGCCGCGACAGCAGGCACTGGTACGCGGCCAGCAGCACCGTGAACGGCGTGGCGCCATGCTCGCGGGCGCAGGCGCGCAGCGCCTCGCTGGTGCGCGCATCGCAGACGACCGGCAGCGAGGCGCCGTTGAAGGTCTGCGCGGGCGGGCGCGGCCGGTCGGTGGGCAGCGCCAGCAGCGGAATCTCGCCCGCCAGCCGCGCCTGCCAGAACGCCAGGTCGCCGCGTGCCGACTCGGATTCGAGATAGCGCGCCTCATCGGCGGCGAAATCGGCGAAGCGGCGCGCCAGCGCGGCCAGCGCGAGCGCCTGGCCGCGCTGGCCGGCGGCATAGGCGGCCAGCAGCTCGTCGAGCAGGATCCATTGGCTCCAGGCGTCGGACACCAGGTGATGGACGGTCCACAGCACGAAGCTGTCGTCCTCGGCGCGACGGTGCACGCGCAGCCGGCTCAAGGCATCGCGCTCGAGATCGAAGGGCGCGCGGTAGCTCTCGCGCATCGCCGCCAGCACCGCCTCGACGGATTGGCCGCGGCTGTCGACCAGCGCGAAGTCCGGCTCGACCGCCGCATCGACACGCTGCTCGACGCCGGCCTCGCCTTCGTGAAAACGCGCGCGCAGGGCCAAGTGGCGCTGCAGCAGCGCGGCATAGGCGCGTTCGAGCACGGCCGGGTCGAGCGGCGAGCGCAGGCGGAAGCACAGCGCGATGTGATAGGCCGCGCTGCCCCCGTTGAGCTGATGCAGGAACCACATCGCGCGCTGGCCATAACTCATCGGCCAGCTCTCGTACGCGGCCGCCGGAGCGAGCGGCGCGGCAATCGGCGCGGCCGGCGTCGCGAGCGGCCGGCGCGGCGACAGGTAGGGATCCGGGTAGACCGGTTCGATGCGCGGCGCGACGACGCTCGCCGCTGGCGGCGCGACGGCCGGGATGCGCTCGGCGGCAGGCACCTCCGCGGGCGCCGCGGCGACGGCCGGCGACATCGCCGCGGCCGGCTGATGCTCGGCCTCCAGATGCGCCACGAACTCGCGCAGCGTTGGATGACGCAGCAGCTCGGTCGGCTGCGCGTCGATGCCCAGGCGATCGTTGAGGCGGTTGATCAAGACCATCGAGTTGATCGAGTCGAGCCCGTAACGCATCAGGTTGCGGTCCGGCTCGAGATCGCCGGCGTCGAGCTGCAGCAGGCCGGCCAGTTCCTCGAGCACGCAGGCGGCCAGGTCGACACGGGCCGGGCCGACGATGCCGCCGGCATCGACGGCGATCGGCTCGCTCGCCGCGGCCTCCCCGGGCAGGCTGCGCCCGGCCATCGGGCCGGCTTCCAGGTGCGCCACGAATTCACGCAGGCTCGGGTGTCGCAGCAATTCGGTCGGCTGCACGTCGATGCCCAGGCGCTCGTTGATGCGGTTGATCAGGGTCATCGAATTGATCGAATCGAGCCCGTAGCGCATCAGGTTGCGATCCGGATCAAGATCGCCGGCGTCGATCTGCAGCACCGCCGCCAGTTCCTCGCGCACGCAGGCGGCCGTTGCGTCGTTCGCGCGGCGAGCCGGCAGCGCCCCGCCCCGGTCGGCACGCGCCGGCGCCTGGCCGTGGCCGCCGGCCTCGGGCCAACTCGCCTCGATCGCGGCGGCCGCGCCGCGCGCCACCACCACATGGGACAGGCCGGCCGGGCCGGCCGCCGCGAACGCAACCTCCAGCGCCTCCAGTCCGCTCGCCGTATCGAGCGGCACCAGTCCATGCGCGTGCTCGATCAGCCGCACCACCGAGTCGTCGAGGCTCATGCCGCCGTCGCGCCACAGCGACCAGCCCAGCGACAGGGTCCGGCCGTGCCGCCGCCCGTCGCGCACCTGCGCTTGGCGCCGCGCGGCGAAGCCGTCGAGAAAACGATTCGCATAGGCGTAATCGGTCTGCCCGGTGAAGCGCATCACCGCCGCGACCGACGAATAGACCACGAACAATTCGAGCGGCTCATCGCGGGTGGCATGGTCGAGCTGCAGCGCGCCGAGCACCTTGGGCTCGACGATGCGCGCAATCGTCTCGCGCGTCTTGTTTACCAGGGCCGCATTGGCCATCGCCCCGGCGCAGTGGAACACGCCGTGCAGCGGACCGAAGCACGCGTGCGCATGGACCACCAGCGCCGCGGCGTCGCCCGCGTCGGTGACATCGGCCGCCAGGTAGCGCGCCTGCGCATCGCCCAGCGCGAGAATCCGCGCGCGGACCGGTTCGGCCAGCGCCTCGAAGGCCGTGCGGCCGGCCAGCACGACGCGCGCGGCATGGCGCTGCACCAGCGCCTCGGCCAGCATCAGGCCGAGGCCGCCGGCGCCGCCCGAAATCAGATAAACGCCGTGCCGGCGCAGCACGCCGTCGGCATCGCGAGGCGCTGCGTCGAGCCGGCGCGCGCGCGCGACCAGGCGCTGCCCGCCGCGATAGCGGATCTCGACCGCTTCGTCGGCGCGGTGCGCGATCGCGAGCTCCCGGCGCACCACCGCGCCGACGTCGACGTCGCGCGCCGGCGCCTCGATGCCGATCGAGCGTGCCAGCCGCCACGGCTGCTCGGCCAGCAGGCTGCGCAGCAGGCCGCCGGCCGCCATCGAGGCCGGCTCGGTCGCGTCGCCCCGGTCGCGATGCAGGATCAGCAGGGCGCCGGCGCCGGCGCCCAATTGCTGCGCGACATAAGTCGGCGACAGCAGTTGGCGGGCGAGCCGCTCGCGCATGGCCCGCGCGGGCTCCGCGCCGGCTTCCCACCCCTCGTGCCCCTCGTGCGGATCGAGCGCGAAGGCGTGCACCACCACGGCCGGCCGCTCGATGTCGCGCCACAGCCGCGCATGGTCGTCGGCCGAGGCCGGATCGATCTCGTAGCGATGCGCGCCGATGCGCCGGAAGCCTGGCCCCGGATACACGACGATGTCGTCGGCGCGGGCCAGCGCGGCGCTGTCGAAGCCGGCGGGCACGAACACCAGCCGGATGCCGGACGGAATCTCGGCGCGGGTTTCGGTGGCGGGTCCGGCCTCGGCCCAGTCCATCCCGAACAGGCACACAGCCTCCCGCGTATCGTGGCGCGCCGCCGGGCGCGGCTCGGTCGGCACGCGCGGCAGCGGACGCAGCGTCAGCTCGTCGATCCGCACTCGCAGCGCGCCGCTGTCGTCGACGATGTTGATCGAGAACAGGGCCTGCGCATCATCGATCTGCTTCGGCGTCGCGATGCTGTGGAAGCGCTCGGGTAGCGCGTCGTGGATGGTGATGCCGGCCAGCGCGTAAGGGATGTAGGTGCGCGTCGGGTCGTAGGCCTCGACCGCGCGGTGACAGGGCTGGAACGCGCTGTCGAGCAGGCCCGGGTGCAGCACGAAGCCATCGAGCAGCGTGTAGCGGTCGGCATGCACGGCCGCGCGCATCGGCGCCCCCGAACGCGCCTCAGGCATGGCGATCCGTGCGATCAGGGCCGGGCCGCTGCGCGAGAGCGTGTGGATGCCGCGGAAGCTCGGGCCGTAACCGAAACCTTGCGCGGCGAAGCGCGCGTAGATCGCCTCGTGGGTATCGAGCGGCAGCGCATCGGCGAGCTCGCCGACCAGCTCGGCGCGCGGTGCCGCGGCGCGCGCGCCGAACACATACTCGCCCTGCGCGCAGGGCAGATCGCCGCCCGGCGTGCGCTCGACGATCTCGAAGCCGATCCGTTCGCCCTTGCCGCGCACGCGCAGCACCAGCATGGCGGGGGCCGCGTCGACCTGGAACGGCCGCATCCAGACCACGTGGCGCAGCCCCGAGACGCGCCGCCCGGTCGCGGCGCAGNCGACGATCTCGAAGCCGATCCGTTCGCCCTTGCCGCGCACGCGCAGCACCAGCATGGCGGGGGCCGCGTCGACCTGGAACGGCCGCATCCAGACCACGTGGCGCAGCCCCGAGACGCGCCGCCCGGTCGCGGCGCAGCCCGCGGCGCAGGCCATGTCGAGATAGGCCACGCCGGGCAGCGTCTTGCGGCCCGCCACCTGATGATCGCCGAGGAAGAATTCACTACCGTCGAAACGCGAGCCGAACTCGATTCCGTCCAGCGTCGAGAGGTTTGCCTGCACCAGCGGGGCGATCGCGAACCCGCCGTCGATCGCGGGCGCGACCGAAGCCGTCTGCGCCGCCGCGAGGCCATTGCGGCCGGCCAGCGTGAAGACCGGCATCTCGCAGCGGCGCGCCGCAAACGGATAGGTCGGCAGCACGATGCGGCGCGCGCCCGGCACACCCGAGGGCGGCAGCTCGCGCCAGTCGAAGCCGCGCCGCACCCAGGCGCGCCCCATCGCGGCGCGGCGCTCGGCGGCCCAGCCCTCGGCCATCATGGCCTCGTCGTGCGCGGCCTGGGCCGGGTCCGCGTGCTCCAGCGCTTGCCGGTCGATCACGGCCGGGTCGTCGCGGCGCGCGAGATAGGCATCGAGACTCGCGGCCAGCGCCTCGACCGTGTCGGCCAGGATCGCGAGCCGCGCCTCGAGCACCACGCGGCCGACGCGCAGCGTATGGGCGATGTCGGCCAGGCGCGGCGTGGCCGGCGCGGCGCGCAGCGCCTCCGCCAGCCGCTGCGCGTAGACGCGCAACCGTTCCTCGTCGTTCGCCGAGAGCACCACCAGTTCGGGCATGGCCGGCGCGGCGCCTGCATGCGGCGCATGAGGCTCGTGGCCTTCGTGCTCCTCGAGCACCGCGTAGGAATTGGTGCCGCTGAAGCCGAACGAGCTGACCGCGGCGCGGCGCGCCTGGCCCGGCCCGGCCTGCCACGGCCGCGCGGCGGTGTTGACGTAGAACGGCGTGCCCTCCAGCGAGATATGTTCGTTGAGCCGCTCGAAATGGATCGAGGGCGGCAGGGTGCGATGCTCCAGCGCGAGCGCGGCCTTGAAGAAGCCGGCGATGCCGGCCGCCGCGAGCAGGTGGCCCATGTTGCTCTTGACCGAGCCCAGCGCGCAGAACGCGGCATCGTCGGTATGCGGGCGGAATGCATCGACCAGCGCCTCGACCTCGATCGGATCGCCCAGCTTGGTGCCCGAGCCATGAGCCTCCATCAGCCCGATCGAGCGCGGATCGATACCGAAGCGCTCGAACACGTCGCGCTGCAACTCGCTCTGCGCGGTCTGGCTCGGCGCGGTGATGCCGTTGGTCTTGCCGTCCTGGTTCATGCCCCAGCCGACGATCCGGCCGTGGATGACGTCGCCGTCGCGCAGCGCGTCGTCGAGGCGCTTGAGCGCGACCACGCCCACGCCCTCGCCCGGCACGAAACCGTTTGCGCGCTGATCGAAGCTGAAGCAGCGACCGTCTGGCGAGAGCATGCCAGCCTGGCTGGCCATGATGTGGATCGAGGGATCGGCCAGCACCGACACGCCGCCGGCCAGCGCCAGGTCGCTGTCGCCGAGCGCCAGGCTGTCGCACGCCTGCGCGATCGCCACCAGCGAGGCCGAGCAGGCGGTATCGGTGCTCACGCAGGGGCCGCGCAGGTCGAGCAGGTAGGCGATGCGCGCGGCAAGGATCGACGCGCTGCCGCCGAGGAAGCCGGCCGCGCTGAGGTCAAGGCCGTTCTGGCTCTGTCCGTAGTTGCCCTGCCCCACGAACACGCCGCAGCGCGTGCCGGCCAGCGTGTCGGCGCGGATCCCCGCATCCTCCAGGCAGCTCCAGGCTTCCTGCAGGAACAGGCGCTGCTGCGGATCCATGCGATTCGCGTCGGCCGGCGAGATGCTGAAGAACAGCGGATCGAAGCGGTCGATGTCGTCGAGCGCGCCGAGCCAGTTCGAATAGCTGCGATCGGGCTGGGGCGTCTCGCTGTAGACCGTCTCGAGGTTCCAGTACGGTCGCGTCACGCGCGTCACGCAATCGCGCCCCTCGGCGATCGCCTGCCAGAACGCGGTCTTGTCGCGCGCGCCCGGAAAGCGGCCTGACATGCCGACGATCGCGATCGGGGTGGCCGCGCGCGCGGCGGCGGCCGAGGACGCGGCAGCGGGCGCGGCGGCCCGGGCGGCTAGCGCGTCGCCGGCTCCGGCCGCGGGAGGCGCGATCGGCGCGGCCGGAATGGCCGACGCGGCCGAGGTCACGGCAGCGGATGGCGCCGGGGCGCCCGTCGTCTTCGCGAAGGCGATCGGGCGTCGACGCGGCGCGGCCGCGGCTGCGCCCGGCGCCGGCACCGCCGCGCCGGCCTCCTGCCCGCGCGGCGAACCTGCCGCGATGCCCGCCTCGCCCGGCGCCCGCACGGCGCCGATTTCGGGCCGCGCGATAGTCGGCTCTGCCGGCTCCGGCTCCGGCCCCGGCGGCTTCGGCGCAGCCGCCGGGGCACCGCTCGCGCCGGCGGCAGCCCCGTCGACGGCTCCCGTGGGCGTCTTGCGCCACCCGAAACGGGCCGGCGCGCGGCTCGCCTGCCCGCCCGCCGAGCCCTGCGTCTCCAGCTCCTGGCGGATGCGCGCCGCGAGCTTCTCGAGCGTCGGATGGTTGTAGGCGCGTACGGCCGGCATCGCGAGCCCGAACGCTTCATTGACGCGGCCGATCCACACCACGCCGATGCGCGAGGTGAGGCCCAGCTCGAAGAAGGTCCTGCGCGCGTCGATCTCCGCGGCCGCGACGCCGAGCGCCTGGGCCAACAGATCGCGGATCACGGCGACGATCGATTTCAGTTCGGGAATAGCAGACATCGGGACAGGTCCGTAAGAAAGCGAGATTCGAAACCCGCCGCTGCGCGCGGCAGGTGTCGTCGCGGCGGCGCTCAGCGCATCGGTTTGACGGCGATCACGCTGGCGTGCTCGAGGCCGCCGCTGCCGGCCACCTCGTCGTCGTCGAGCGCGAGGCCCTCGAAACCGGCCTCCTCGATCTCGAGGCCGGCCAGACGGCATTCGCGCGCCAGCGTTTCGGGATCGACGAGATTGATCAGCGCGGCGCCGCCGAGCGCGTCGGTGGCGTGCTCGCCGGTATCCATCGCATTGCCGGCGCCGGCATCGCTGCGCTGCCTGAAGTAGCCGGCCAGGTCGGCGATATGACCGGGCCACGGATGGCCGGCCGCGACCAGCCGCTCGTATTCGTCCACGCGCGCCGACCAATGCGGGAAATACGGGCTGTCGCAGGTCACGAACAGCTTGCCGCCCGGCGCCAGCCAGCTCGCCATGCGGTGCAGCGAAGCGCGGAATGCATCGGGGTCGAGAAAGTGCAGCACGCGCGCGGCATGGATCGCCGCGTAGTGGTTCTCCGGCAGCGTCATGCCGGGCAGCGTGCCGGCCTGCGTCGAGAGCCGTTCGCGCAGCGCGGCGGGCACCCGCGCGGCGAGGATCTCCAGGTGGCGCGGGTCGATGTCGACGGCCAGCACGCGCGCGCCGCGCTCGAGCGCGGCCAGCGTCGCGACGCCGTAGGCGCAGCCCATGTCCATCACCTCGCCACGCGCCTGCGCGGCGAACTCGACGAAGGCTTCCGAGCAGGCCAGCAGCCGCGTCGTCATCGCGCCCGTGCCGTTCAGGGTCGGGATCATGCCGTTGGTCTCGCCCGGCATCGAGCCGGCCTCGGAGGGCAGTTCGCCGCCGGCCCGATCGGGCCAGGCCAGTACCACGTCGCGCAACTCGGCGGCCACCTGGCCGCGCGCGTCGAACACGTCGATATCGATCGGCGCCGCCCCGCCGGCCGGCTGGCCGACGGCGCGGCGCGCCCAGATCCGGCTATCGGCCGATACCGCGCCATACAGGTTGGCCGTGCCGATCGAGGCGATCGCGGCGGGCAGCAGCGCGCGGCCCGGCACACCGCTCACCCACACGGCGGTCAGCGCGGCGGCGGCGGCGACATCGCCATCGGAGCCGTCGCCGTGGACCACGGCCGAGGCCAGCAGCGCATCGGCGCGATCGAGCACGCCGTCGACGCTGGCCAGCGTGTCGGCATCGAGATGCGGCACCGCATCGAGCATCAGCAGCGCGGCATGGCCCAAGGCGTGGACCTGCTCGTCGGCGGCATCGGACCCGGCATCGCTCGCCAGCCGGTAGGCGATCTCGCCGTCGGCCGCGGGCAGCAGCGTGGTGTGCACGCGCGCGGCGCCGCCATCGACGATCAGCGGCAGCGGATGGCGGATATCGCGCAGGGCTAGGTAGACAGCCTCGTCGGCGCGAACCTCGGCGGCCTCGCGCAAGGCCTCGTCGATCATGTCGAGATGCGCGGGCTCGGCGAAGGCACGCGCGCCGCCCGCGTCGATGCGGCGGAAACCGCGTTCGCCGCCGTCGAAGACCGAGCCATAGCGCTGCGCGGCGAACGTCGAGACATTACTGACGAAACGCGAGCGCGGGTCGCGCGCGGCGGCCGGCGCCGGCGCGGCCGGGGCCGCCTCGGGCAGCCACAGCGGCTGACGCGAGAACGGATAGCTCGGCAGGATCGCCTTGCGCGGTGGCACGCGCCCCTGGTACAGGCCGGCCCAGTCGACCTTCACGCCCGAAGCCCAGACACGGCCGAGATTGCGCAGGCTGCGCGCGTCGACCCAGTCGCGCAGCGTGGCGCGCATCTCCTCGCTCGAAAACAGCTGCCGCACGTCGCGGCCGGTCTCGGCATCGCGCCGCACGAAGGCGCGCGCGTCCTCCTCGCCGTCGAGGCAGCGCGCCAGATTGCGGGTTAGCGCCTCCGGCGAATCGGCGAACACCACGACGCGGTGATCCCAGTGCTCGCGGCCGGTCTGCAGCGTGTAGGCGATCGACTCGAGCGTGGCGGGCGTGCTCGCCGCGTCCTCGCGCGCGAGGAACGCGCGCAGCCGCCGGATCGCCTCGTCGAGCTGCGGCGCGCTGCGCGCCGACAGCAGGATCGCCTGCTCGCCCGGCACGGCGGGCTCGGGTGCGGGCTCGCGCGCATCGAGATACTCGCCCAGCACGAGGTGCCCGGTGACGCCGCCGAAGCCGAAGTTGTGGACCCCGACGTGGCGCGGCACGCGGCGCCCGTCGCGGCTGGCCGGCGGCCAGGCGACGGTGTCGAGCAGCGGCTCGCAGGCGAACTCGCCATCGGACCAGTTCAGCTCGCGCAGGTTGGCGATGCCGATCAGCCGGTCGGCACGCAGCGACTGCAGCACCTTGATCAGCGAGATCACGCCCGAGGCGCCCGAACAATGGCCGAGCTGCCCCTTCACCGTGCCGAGCTTCGGCTTGCCGCCGCGGCGCGCGCGGAACACTTCGTGGAACGCACGCAGCTCGACCTCGTCGGCCATTGGATTGGCCGTGCCCTGCGCCTCGAGGTAGTCGATGTCGTCGGGCGCGAGGCCGGCCTGGCCGAGCGCCTCGGCGATGGTCTCGCGATGAATCGCGGCATTGGGCGCGGTCAGGAACATGCTCTTGCCGCCGTGCCGCACCGAGATGCCCTTGATCACGCCAAGCACCGTATCGTGGTCGCGCTCGGCGTCGGCCAGCCGCTTGAGCAGCAGCACGCCCACGCCATCGCTGAACATGTGCCCGTCGGCCGCCTTGTCGAAGGGGCGCACCACGCCCGAACCGGTGAACAGCCCGAGCTTGCGGTTGTAGATCGAGGTGTCGGGGGTCAGCAGCAGGTTCACGCCGCCCACCACCGCCGCGTCGGCACGGCCGCCGCGCAGTGCGGCCACCGCCTCGTCGAGCGCCACGAAGGAACTCGCGCAGGCCGCGTCGACCGCCGACACCGGCCCGCGCCAGTCGAAGAAATGCGCGATGCGGTTGACCAGCATCGCAGCCGCGTTGCCGGTGTTCAGGTGCCCGTCGATCTCGATGCCGCGCGCGCGGATCAGGTCCGCGTAGTCCTGACGCTCGATGCCGAAATAGACGCCCACCTTGCGCTCGCGCAGCGCATCGCGCGCGTAGCCCGCCGCCTCCAGCGTCTCCCACACGGCCTGCAGCGCGAGCCGGTGCTGCGGGTCGATCAGCGCGGCGTCGGTCGGCGCGATGTTGAAATGCAGCGCATCGAAGCCGCGCACGTCGTCGATGAAGGCGCCGTGGATGCAATCGGTCTTGTTCGGCTTGGCCGGATCGTCGAAGTGGCTGCGCCAATCCCAGCGATCGGCCGGCGCCTCGGTGATCAGCGATTCGCCGGCGGCCAGGCGGCGCCAGAAATCGTCGAGATCGGCAGATTTCGGCAGGCGCCCGCCCATGCCGATGATCGCGATCTCGCCGTCCATTCCGCCCATCCCGGCCGGCGCGCCGCGCGGCGCGGCGGCAGCGGGCGCGAGTGCCGCGCCAGCCCCGCGTGCCGCCTCGATAGCGGGCGCCACCGGCGCGGTGGCCGCCTTGGCAATATGCGCCGGCCCGAGCGCCGCCAACTGCCCGGCCAGATGGCGGCCGAGCCTGGACAGCGACGGATGCTCGAGGAAGACCCCGGGCCCGAGCGTCAGCGGGAATCGCACGGCGATCCGCTGCGAGAACTCCATCAGCGAGATCGAATTGAAGCCGTAGTCGGCGAAGCTGCGATCGGCCTCGAGAGCATCGACCGGATAACCGACCGTCGCGCTCAGCAGGCCCGCGAGCGTCTCGACCACGGCGGCCGTGTCGAGCGGCGCGGCCGCGGCGGGCGCGTTCGGTGCCGCCGGCGCGTGCTCGGCCTGCACGGCGTGGTGCAGCTCGCGCATCATGCTCAGCAAGGCCGCATCGGGCACGGCATCGCTGCGCGCCTGCTCGACAAATGCATGGAGATCGATCTTCAAGCTACCCTCGAGAGTTTTTGGAGTTCGGCCAGCAGGCCGTCCGCGTCGATGACGCGGCGCTTGAGCTTGTCGAGCAAAGACTGGTACTCGGCCTGGATCGCGACATCGGCGGCGGCCGGACCGCCCTCGGGCCGCCCGGCAACAGCCGGCTCGGCCTGGTCCCGCCGGGTGGGACTCAGGAACTGGGAGTGCCAGTCGATCACCAGCGAATCGTCGAGCCGCGCCAGCGCGCCCTCGTAATCGGGCCGCGTGATCTCGCCGCGCGCCAGCAGGTCGGCCAGCACGGCCGCACCTAACCCGGCCAGCACGCGCAGTTTCAGCACGCGCAGCTCGGGGTCCTGCGCTTCGCCGTCGACGAAGGCGCGGCGCCGGCTGGCCTCGACCACCGCGGCGGCCTCGGCGCTCGCGTGCGGGCCGCGCAGCCGGTACTGCGCGGGGAAGCACGGCAGCGACAGCAATTGCCAAAAGGCCTTGAACTCCACGCGCGGATCGGGCACCAGGCCGAGCTTCGCGCCGATCACCACGCTGGCCAGCGGTCCCATCACAATCTGCCCGGTATCAGCCCGTTCGCCCAGTTCGTCGGCGCTCAGCACGTACTTGCCCGAGACCACCTGCGCGTACCAGCGTGCGACCATCTCCAGGTAGGGGAAGGTGCCGATCACGCCGATCTCCTGCAGCCCGTACTGGTTCACCAGCATCGGATTGCGACGATGGAACAGGCCCAGCGCGAAATCGCGCTGCGGCTCGATGCCCTCCAGGTACTGCCACATCGCCTCGGTGCGATAGCCGCTGCACTCGACCACCACGTCGATGTCGGAGACCGGCGGTAAGCCGTCGCGGTAGTGGCAGGTCCGGCCCTCGAAGCGGTCGATCTCGCCGAACACGGTGCGGATGCGCCCCGAGGCGACCAGTTCGACTACCTCGTCGTTGACGTGGATGAACGGATTGGCCCGGAATTCGGCCAGGCTCGGCCGCATGCCGCTACGCGCGAAGGCATCGTCGAAGGCCGGCAACGCGCGCGACAGCCGTTCGAGATTGCGCTGGGTGCGCATGCGCTCGGGCAACAGCAGGCTGGCCGGCGAGACGAAGTCGTTGGGCAGGAAGCCCACCATGCGCGGCAGGATGAACTTGCGCGAACGGATGCTCCAGACCACCGAGGCGGCCACCTTGCTGGCCTCGGTCGCGATGTCCATGCCGCTCACGCCGTTGCCGATCACCAGCACGCGCTTGCCGGCGAAGGGCGCGCTGTCGAAGTACTGGCCGGCATGCAGCCGCTCGCCGGGGAAACCGTCGAGGCCGGCGATCGACAGCCGCTGCGGGAGGCGGTAGCGGCCGTGGCAGAGCGCGACGCCGTCGAACCGCTCGGTGCGCCGATCGCCTTGCGCCGTGACGCTGTCGACTTCCCAGCACGAGCCGGCCTCGCGCACCGCGGTGACCGTCACGCCGCATGCGACATGCCGTTCGAGGTCGAAGCGCGCCGCGTAGGCGCCGAGATAGGCGCGCACTTCCTGCACGCTGGGGAACATGCCGGCGGTCTCGCCGGGATGAAAATCGGAGAACAGGCTGGTGTCGCGCGAGTTCTGGAAACGCGTGGTGGAATAGGTGCCGACGGTCTTGACGCGCTCCAGGTTCCAGACGCCGCCGAACGTCGCGGCAGCCTCGTAGACCACCGGCTGGTGCCCTTCTTCCAGCAGCGACTTCGCCATCACCAGCCCGCCAGGGCCGGCGCCGACCACGCAGATCCGCTTCGCGCGCGGCGCGGCGGCGGCCGGCGTCGCAACCTCGACGCCCTCGGCCCGCGCCACGGCGGACGGCAGCGGACGGCTTGCGACGGCGGCATCGACACGGTATTCGTCGAGCTGGAATGGATAGGCGGGCAGACTCAGCCGGGCCGGGCCATCGGCCAGGCGCCCCGCTGCCGCGGCTGCGCCGTTCACCCAGGCCCGTGCCTGGGCGGCCGGATCGCCGTGCCCGGGCAGCACGGTAAGTGCGGCCAGGCCCGCTTCGGCGGGCCGCGCCACCGCGTAGGTCGCACCCTCGAGCGCGGCCAGTCGCGCGGCGAGCTGCTCGTCCGGTGCGCCGAGCAGTTCGGCTGCCTGATCGAGACGTGCCAGCAGATCCGCGACAGAATCGACCACGAACGCCAGGCGCACCGGGAGCGCCTGACGCCCGACATGCAGCGTATGCGCGAGGCGCGCGAGATCGACCTCGTGGTGTTCGCGCAACCAGGCGGCCAGCGAGGCCACCACGCGTTCGAGCTGGCGCGGCGTGCGCGCCGACAGGCGCACCAACTGCGCGGTGCGCTCGGGCGCGGCACCGGCTTGCTGCACCTCGAGCGACACAGGCAATGCATCGGGCGCCTCGAGGATCACGTGCGCGTTGACACCGAAGCCGTAGCTGTTGATGCCGGCGCGACGCGGCGGCATCGCGCCGGCTCGCGCCGCGTCGCCCACGCTCGGCCAGGCGCGATTCGCGGCACCGATCCGCCATCCGGGACCCGGCCAGCGCGCGGCCGCCTCGGCCTCGTCGACACCCGGCACGCCCGGCAGCAGGCCATGGCGCATCGCCATCACGACCTTGAACAGCGCGGCCATGCCCGATGCGATCTCGGCATGGCCGATGCACGGCTTCAGGCCGCCCACCGCGCGCGGATGCTCGCGCCGCCCGGCGGCCGGCGTCTCCCCATCCAGTTGCTCGACCGCGGCGCGCAGCGCGCCGAGTTCCAGCTCGTCGCCGGCCGGCGCGCCGGTGCCATGCGCCTCGAAGTAGTCGATCGTGCCGATCGCGACGCCGCTGTCGGCCACCGCGTCGCGCAGCGCGGCGGCGATGCCCGCGGCGCTCGGCGTGGTCAGCGAGGCGGTGTTGCCGCCGTGGTTGACGCTGGAACCCTTGACCACGGCGTGGATCGTGTCGCGATCGGCCAGCGCCTGCTCGAGCGGCTTCACGATCATCACGCCGATGCCCTCGGCGCGCACATAACCGCGTCCGTCACGCCGGAAGCTGCGCGTCACGGCATCGGGTGTCAGCAGGCCCATCGCGGCATAGCTCTCGAACAGGTCCGGCTCGTGCAGCAGGTTCACGCCGCCGACCACGGCCTGCTCGCACTCGCCGGCGCGGATCGCACGCGCCGCGCGGTGCAGAGCGACCAGCGAGGACGAGCAGGTCGCCTCGATGCATTCGCTCGGGCCGAACAGGTCCAGCGCGTGAGAGATCCGGTTCGGGATCATCGAGGCCGATTGCCCGGTCGCGAGATACCCCTTGTTGCCGGTTGCGCGCGCCGCCTGCAGCGCGTAGTTGTTCTGCGCGGCCGCCACGAACACGCCGGTGCGCCGCTCGCCCAGCACGGCCGGCGCGATGCCCGCGTCCTCCAGGGCTCGCCAGGTGTACAGCAGCATCAGGCGCTGCTGGGGGTCCATCAGTTCCGCTTCGCGCGGCGCGATGCGGAAGAAGGCCGGATCGAATTCGAACACGCCGTCGATCAGGCCGGCCCACTCGGCCGCGTATCGCGCGCCTGCCACGCCTGCCGTGCCGGGCAGGTCGGCGCGCTCGGCGGCCAGCGCAGAGACGCTGTTGCGGCCATCGCGGAGGTTCGCCCAGAACGCGTCGAGCGTCGGCGCGCCGGGGAACCTGCCGGCCATCCCAACGATGGCGATGTCGTGGTGCGTGCCTCGTGCCGCGCCGGCCTCGGGCCCGCTCGCTGCACGGGCCGCGGCCCGGCGCGGCGCGGGCGCGTCGTCATCGGCCGGCGCGCGGGCCTGGTCCGGCGCGTCCAGCCCGGCCCCCGCCCCGGCAAGCACCTCCGCGACGCGCCTGGCGATGCGCGCGGGGCTTTGCCGATCGCGCAAGTCGCCGACCTCGAGCGCGCAGCCGAACGCCTGATTCAGGTTCGTCACGAACTGGATCGCCACCACCGAATCGCCCCCGATGTCGCGGAAATGGGTATCGGCGGCGACATCGGTCACGCCTAGCAACCGCTGCCATTGCTCGATCACGAAACGCTCCACCGCGTCGTCGCCGGCCGTCCTCGCGGCGGCGCTAGTCGCGGCGGAAACGGGCCGCGCGCCGAGCGCCTTGCGATCGATCTTGCCGGCCGGCGTCAAGGGGATTGCGTCGGTCTCGATGAAGAACACCGGCACCATGTAGGCCGGCAGCCGCGCGGCCACCCACTCGCGCAGCGCGTCGGCCGACAGGGCCGGAGCCGGGCCGGACGAGCGCGCCGTGCAGTAGGCCACCAGTTGCCCGCCGCCGAAATGCTCGCGCGCCACCACCACCGCCTGCCGCACCTCGGGATGCTGGTCGAGCTGCGCCTCGATCGCGCCGATCTCGATGCGATGGCCGCGGATCTTCACCTGGTTGTCGATACGGCCCAGGTGCATGATCGTGCCATCGGCTTGCCAATGCGCGAGATCGCCGGTGCGATACAGCCGACCGTGCGCTTCGTACGGATTGGCGATGAATTTCTCGGCGCTGAGTTCGGGCTGATTCAGATAGCCATGCGCGAGCCCGAGCCCGGCGATGCATAGCTCGCCCGGCTCGCCGACCTCGCTCAGGCCCCCCGTCTCGCGCACGATGTAGATGCGGGTGTTAGCAATCGGCCGGCCGATCGTGACGGGCCGTCCCGCTTCCAGCCGGCCAGTGGTCGACCAGATGGTGGTTTCGGTCGGGCCGTACATGTTCCAGACGTCACGACTGGTCCGGTCGAAGAACTGCTTCAGGGTGTCGGGCAGGGGCTCGCCGCCGCAGAGAATTCGGATCTGGGTCGGATTGCTCCAGCCGGCATGCATCAGCATGGTCCAGGTGGCCGGCGTGGCCTGCATGAGGGTCGGCGCGACCTGCCGCATCAGCGCGAGCAGCCGGTTCGCGTCGGGCGCCACGTCGGCAGGACAGAGGTGGCATCGCGCGCCGCTTACGAGCGGCAGCAGCAGCTCGAGCCCGGAAATATCGAAGCTGTGGGTGGTCACCGCGAGCAGCACGTCATCGCACGTGATGCCCGGCGTCACCGCCATCGACTGAAGGAAGTTGCTCAGCGCGAGATGGCCGACCATCACGCCCTTGGGCCGGCCAGTGCTGCCCGAGGTGTAAATCACATAGGCCAGCGCGCCCTCCTCCAGTTCGCGGGCACCGCGGTAGGGCACGCAGGCCGCGATCCGCTCGGCCTGCGCATCGAGCGGCAGGCACTGGCCCTGCCCCACCAGCAGCGCCTCGGCGCGAGCGGCCAGCGCCTGCTGCGTGACGATCAGCCGGGTGCCGCTGTCCTCGGCCATGTCACGCAGACGCTGTTCGGGATACGAAGGATCGAGCGGGATGTAGGCGCCGCCGGTCTTCGCGATCGCCAGCATCGCGACCACCAGGTCGATCGAGCGTGCCATGAAAATCCCGATCCGCGCGCCCGGCCCAGCGCCGTGCTGCACCAACCAGGCTGCCAGCCGCGCGCTATCGGCTTCCAGCTGCGCGTAGCCGAGCGTGCGTTCGCCGTCGGCCAGGGCGGGTGCTTCGGGCTGCGCGCGGGCCATCGATTCGAACAGGTGATGAAAGCCGCGCGTCCGGTCGAACTCGACCGCAGTCTGATTCCAAGCCGACGAAGCGTGATCAGGCAGCATGCTCATCGTCCTCGGTGCAGTCGAATGCCTCGCGCAGGGCTGCCAGGCTGGCCATGTCCTTGCCGAACTGGTTGATCAGGGTGTGGGCGCGGACGGTGCCGACCGACATGTACTTGATGAAGTTCGCCAGCGATCCGGTGGCGCTGAGATCGAGGAAGGCGTGCGCCGGCGCCTCGGCCGCCAGCGCACGCACCAAGCGATGGAAATCGACGCGCTTGCGCACCACGTTCCAGGCGAAATGCGCCGGATCGGCCAAGTCGCGCTCGTCGATACGCCGCCCGTGCGAGGGCGAATAGACCGGTATCGCCGGTGCGTTCAGCGTGATGCCGTCGGCCACCGCCAGGATCTCGCCGCGCATCGCGTCGATATGGCTCGAATGGAACGGGAAGCGCACCGGCAGGTCCAGCGACAGGATGCCGGCCGCATTGAGTTGCGCGCGGGTGCGCTCGAGCGAGGCGCGCGGGCCTGCGACGCAGAAGTTCTCGTCGAAATTGATGCCGGCGAGTTCCAGGTCCGCGTACGACTCGGGATGATCGTCGAAGTGGTCGAGCGGCGCGAGCACGCTGAGCAGGCCGCCGTCCAGCGTGGTCCGGCCGATCGCGCGCGACTGGCGCAGGCACAGCCGCAGGCCGTCCTGCCAGGACAGGCAACCCGCCACCGCCAGCGCAACGTACTCGCCGAGGCTGTAGCCGAGCACCGCCTCGGCCTCGATCCCCTCGGCTCGCGCCACCGCCGTGAGGGCATGGCCGATCGCGAACAGGGCGGGATGCGTGTGCTCGATCGCGTCGAAGGGATCGTATGGCGCGCGGGCCTCGTCATAGATGATCCGTACCAGCGACGCACCGAGCTCGGGCTCGGCGAACTCGCTGCAGACATCGAAGTGCTCGCGGAAAACCGGATGTTCGTCGTAGAGCTGGCGGCCCATCTGGAAATACTGCGTGCCCTGCCCGCCGTACATGAAGACGGCGCGCCGGCCCACCGTCGCACGCGACTGGCCCGCCGGTGCGGGCGCCGGCATGCATACCAGCGGCGCTGGGGGCTGCCGGTCGATCGGCATCGCGGGCACCGGGTCGGGCTCGATCGCCATCGGCTGCGCCTTGATCGCCGTCGTCAGCTTGGTAAGCACGGTGCCGGGCCCGATCTGCTCGATCTCGCTGCATCCCCGCGCGAGCAGCCACGAGACCGTCTCGTACCAGCGCACGGGACTCGAGATCTGGCTGCTCAGCAAGCCGGCATAGTCGCGGCGCGGATAGGGACGCGCCGTCACGTTGGCGATCACGTCGACCTGCAGCGGGCGCAGTTCGACGCCGCCTAGGAACGCGTTGAAATCGCGCTCGACCTCGCGCATGTAGCGCGAGTGGAACGCCGCGCCGACATTGAGCGGCACGTAGCTCGCGCCGGCCTGCTCGAAGCGCGCCGCGGTCTCGCGCGAGCGGATTTCGTCGTACAGCCCGGACAGAATGATCTGGTTGCCCGAATTGATGTTCGCGAGATCGACGGATTCCAGGTTCGACTCGCGCAGGCAGGCACGGATCGCCTCGGCCGTCATGCCGATCACGGCGGCCATCGCCCCCTTCGGTGCCGCGCTCATCAGCGCACCACGGCGCTGCACTAGCCGCAGCCCAGTCGCGAAATCGAACGCACCGGCCGCGAACAGCGCGCAGTATTCGCCGAGCGAATGTCCGGCCAACCAGCGAATCCCGGCAGCATCGCCACGGCCGCGGCGTTGCAGATAGTCGAGCACGCCGACGGTGTACAGCGCGGGTTGCGTGTATTCGGTCCGCGCCAACACCGCTTGGGGGTCCTCGACGCATAGCAAGCGGATCGAGTAGCCGAGTATCGCGTCGGCCTGCGCGACTTCCTCTGGAAACGCGTCAAAAAGCCCGGCACCCATCCCTTTGCACTGCGAACCTTGTCCGGGAAATACATAGGCAACATCCATCGCGAGACACCTCTTCAATTGATTCTGTTGCAATAAGAACGTTGATCAACTAGGACGCGAAGGTGATCAAGACCGCATATATATTCAGCGAGTAAAGTTATTCGGTAGCCGTCGAATTCTTGCAATCTGAAGTTGCCCGCGAAAAACGGATCCCTCGCTGAGGGCAAGAAGGAATGCAAGATGGGTGATGCGAGAGCGCGGTACACGCTCGAATTCAATCTGGAAGCCGTTCGGATGGTCCGCGCCGGCCGGAGCATTGCCGCAGTGGCGAAGATCCTGAACATCTGTTCCCGAATGCTGCACAACTGGATCAAGGCAGACGCGACGTGCAAGCTCAAGGGCGCGGATGTGAAGGTGTCGCCCGAACAAATGGGGATTGCGCAGCAGCGTGCCAAGCTGGCGCACGTGAAAATCAAGCGCGCCATCCTGGAAAAAGCCACGCTGTACTTCGCAAAGGTGCCGGCATGAAGTACGCCTGGATTGAACGTCATAGCTGACAATGACCGGTATCGCTGGCCCGTCAGGCGCTGGGGGTAAGCCCCGGCGGCTACCATGCCCGCAAGGCTCGCGATGTCGATACGGATCGACCACGCCGGCGCATCAACAACGGCGCGCGGTTGGTCCATATCCGAGCCGTCCACGCCGCGTCCAAAGGCGAATGCGGCTGGCCGCGCGTCTGGAGAGAACTGAAGTCGCGGGGCATCCGCGCCAGCAAGGATCTGGGTCAACGGCTGATGAAACGGCACGGTATCAAGGCGAAGACCAAGCGACGATTCAAGGCGACGACGGCCGGCAAACACGATCTGCCGATTGCGCCGAACCTGCTGCAACGTACCTTCTCGCCGACGGCACCTGATCAGGCGTGGCGTTCCGACATCACGGCTATCTGGACCGACAACGGCTGGCTGTACCTGACGGTCATCCGCAATCTGTTCAGCTGACAGGCCGCGTTCCGGTCGATCAGGCCGCACATGCGCACGGAACTGGTGTCGGACGCGCTGCGCATGGCGTGGTTCCGCCGGCATCCAGCAGCGGGGCCGATTCTGCATAGCGATCGGGGCAGCCGATGCCGTAGTCACGAATTCCAGCGATTGCTGAAGGGTTACGGCATGCGCAATTCGATGAGCCGCAAAGGCAACTGCTGGGATAACGCGCCGACCGAGAGTTTGTGGGGATCGCTCAAGCACGCCCGAGTCCTCGGTCGCCGGTTCGCGACGCGGCGCGAAGCAATGGACGAGGTCATCGACTGGTTGCGCTTCTACAATCATTCTCGGTTGCACTCGACGTTGGGCTACGTTAGTCCGATGCAGTTCGAACGAAATTGGTACGCTGCTCAGCAGGCGGCATCATTGCCTCGGCCTGACGGCCCGATGATTCCGCTCAACGATGTTGTTCGAGAACTTCTTCCGACGAATCCGGATCAACTGCTCACGCGTTGCATTGATCGCCTGCGGCGCCACTAGATTCACGCCACTCTTAACGATCGCCACCATTTCGGGCGTGCCGTTGTGATCGATAAATTTCTCAAAGTAGTATTGCGCGCGGCGGCATTGTCCCGATGAGCGCGCACCGCAAGCGCCTTGCGTTGATCGGGACCGAACTTCATCGGGCAGCGGCAGGTGATGGAGATCATAGGACGATCGTCAAAAATTAGTACCACTATCATCTGCCACCTGCCAACGCCCAGCGTGCAACATCGCTTTGAACCCATCATGAATTCACTCAGCAACGCCCTGCAGCGGCACGGCTCTCACTTTTAGGTTTTGGGGAACTGCTGACGCCATAAATACCTCTTTGACAGAGTCTCTGTCGACGATCTCCAGCCGGAAGCTCTTCACTAGCATGGCGATAGCGATCTTCAATTCGATATTTGACAATGGCGCACCAGGGCAGACGCGGGGCCCAAATCCAAATGGAAACTGCGTTTGCCGGGCCTCTTTCAGGTTGACCAATGCCCCGTCATCGCTTAACCAACGTTGCGGATCGAACACCATATCCCGTTCCGGATTCATAATGCCATTTACGCGTGTCAATGCGAAAATTCGCATGCCCCTCTCGACGTGCAGCTCTCCGACATTGGTATCACTGAGTGCCTCCAGAACCAACGCGGGAACGGTCGAGCGTATACGAAACGTCTCTTCGATAACCGCCTCGGTATACGGCAAGTTCTCAATATCGTCAAAATGCACGTTGTCGATATCGAAAATACTCATCTCATCTCGCAAGCGCTGCTGCATAACATCATCTTGGCTCAGATAGAAACATAGCCAGCTGATCATCGCAGCCGTGCTACCCTCGCTACCAAGGACGAGGATCATCATATTGGCGAACAATTCGTCGTCGGTCAGCGTAGGAGCCTCACCATCGGCGGCACGAAGCATCGTATGGAGAATACAGTGGTCGCCAATATCATCGTTGCGCCTCATCTTATCTCTGATATCGTGCGCGATGACTGCGACTGAATCCTTCAACTCCTTTATTGACTCATCAAATTGTCGATCAACTGGCATTTTAACGAGCCGCCAGTATGGAATTAAACTTCGCAAACGCTTATTCATCGTATGAACGACATTATGAAACGTATGTAGGGTACGATTATCATCGTCTGCGAGGTTATTTAGATCCACACCAAAAACGAGCAAGCAGCCGACGTCTACCGTGAAGCGCCGGAAATCGTGACGTATCTCCAGTGGTTCACCATGTGACCTTTTCAAGCGATCACGCAGCTGAAGCGCTTTGCGCGCGATCTGCGGAACAAAGGCAATGAGATTTTGCTTCGTGAATGCCGGTTGAATCATCGGTCGCTGATTGCGCCACGCCTCTCCTTCCTTAGTAAAGACGCTGCTGAATCCAACTTCGTCAAATATTTTCGCCATTTCGCGCATGCGGCGAAATTGTGTGGGCCGTTCTTTAAGAACGCATCTCACGTCATCCGGGCGACTAAGCACAATAAACTTCAGATTTCCAAGTTTGAATCGGAATGGCTCCTGTTTGAATTCCCTCGCCCATCCCTCAAGCGTCAAATGAATTCCATCCTTGTCAAGCTGATGTGCATTTCCAACCATTGGCAATCCAGGCGGCATCGGCAAATCTTTAAAAGTTTTCACAACACCCTCCAATTCGAAATGATTTTTAAATTCTCTCACACCTACTAAGTCGGACGGAATTCGTGGAAGCAAACGGGTTAAACAGCACACTGATTCAGATAAGTGTTTCGCCCAATAGCATCATTGATGCTTGGCTAAATCGAGCAAAGTTGACGACAACCATGTGCATAACAATGCGCCCAAAAAAACGTTAAACCCCATCAATATCATTGCGCATTTCGATTTTCATATGCATCCCACTGCCGATTTCACATGGATAATCAACTCAACATGCCATTAATCACCAAACCAAATTAAATAAATTTAACCCGATAACCCATCCTACTATAAACATAGGATTCGCAAATGATAATCACATGATAAAAAGATGACATTTTTGTCAGCAGACCGAGTGGAAATTGACCAGTTAGGCTTTGTCACGTTGACGCCTGGTTCGGTTAGGATGGAGAGATGGAAAAGAGGAAATCGCTCTACCATGGCCATCGGTTTCCAGCTTCGGTCATCAGCCACGCGGTCCGGTGGTATTTTCGTTTCCAGCTCAGCC